>JAEHCK010000028.1 GCA_020696345.1 Thermoplasmata archaeon
TTGGGAGGGTTAGAATTCTGATATTAATAAGTTATTTTTCAAAGGAATTCTAAGCAAAGAGAATTTAATAATGTAAATTCTCTCGAGCTAAAAATTCTTTTAATTGGAATGTTATTAAATATAGAATTTTTACCCCCACAGTAAAAATGAAATTTAATTAATTTCTCATCTCATTTTTGTGTATGTCTTGGAGCTTGGCTCTTGGAACTTCTATGTTTTTTATTCTTTGTAATAAAAACAACCAAAAACAATCCTACTAAAACCACGGCACCTTCAAAACCTGGCAATCTGAACGTCTCATCAAATGACCAATCATCAGGCTCGTCAGGCGCCGTGTATTGGAACTCGGTATCGTTGGTGGTAATGAATACCGAATACATGATAACATCTTCGATGGGTTGGTCTTTTATTATCGGACGTTTGTTTCCCCATGTTTCTACTTCTGCGATCTTCCGGACCACTTCAATTCCCTCAAATACCAGGGCGAAGACCGCATAATTACCATCCAAACCGTGTTGCGGTCCGTCGCATATATAGAATTGGCTCGTAGCACTATCCTCATCCGTACCACGTGCCATGCCAACCGCACCATCTACATGGGTAAGCTCCGGGTGGAGCTCTAGCGGTATAGTCTTACCTGACCCGCCACTGCCATCGTTATATGGATTATTATCCTTGGTGTTTGGGTCGCCGGTCTGGATGACGAAATCATCGATCACACGATGGAATAACAAGCCATCATAAAAAGCGTCAATTGACAGGTCAATAAAATTGGCGGTAGATATTGGAGCGCGCTGCTCGAAAAGCTCTATTTTGATGATACCATAACTAGTATCAATAATAGCAATCCTGTTTTCCTCTGGCTCATCAGTGGTGTTTTCGTCTTCCGAGTTAAAAGAACTGGCGCTTACCGTATCAATGCATCTAACAGGTAATATAAGAAAATTTGATGGACCCATGATGAAAAGTCCCAAAACCAATAGAATACATATCTTACTCCTGTTCAATAGCCATCACGATCTTTAAATGAGTTTAATAATTATTAAACCTTTTGTGTTTCACGGCTTGATACGTTCGATATTGATATATTCGACACTGTTCTCCTCGTTCATGTCCAGTATCCGTCCGAACAACATTTTTTTCCGCACGCCCTGCGCCAGGCGTACGGCGCGGCTGATCTCCTCCCAACTGCTCCTGAAATCTATTGGTACACTATGCACCAGATATTCCGAGTGATCGGTTTCCGGGTCGCCCTCGTAAACCCTGAAATGTGTGCCGTATTTGAAGCCGGTCTTTACAATTAGACCTTTTGATTTAAGAGCTCGATACACCATAAAACGTATATCAAAATCCGGTTGGATCTTTCGGGCAAAACTAATGAACCGGTCGAGTGTGAGCTTACGCCGAGTTTTCGCCTGGCGTATCTCAAAAACACCCAGGCTCATCAGGTAGGCGGACTCTGTGAGTGCCAACTGTAAGCTACTGCCCACGATCTTGCCGTAAAAACCCACATCGCGTAGTTCTTTTTTCAATGTTGGCTCCCAAAGCATGACACGATCCTCCACCAGAATTGCAGTGCTAGCTTTTTTATGTTTCAGTTTTATATTCTCTTTTTTATCTCTACCATTTGGTGAAACCGTTGACACCCTGTAGTAGGTAAGGTCCCCCTCCTCATCCACCACGGAAATGACCATCTCTTTTCTGGTATTTACGGCGGTTTTGATGAGCTCACTAAGCTCGGTGACCTTGAACTGCCAGCGTTCGGAGACCGCCTGTGACCAGAATCGGATCGTCCTCTTGCCAAGACCGGTACCCATGCTGGTGCGGTTGCTGGCGCCCGTGCCAGATTCTCCGTAAATGGCAAAGTCGGTCATATTTGATTGTTTGACGATATGTCCACGCAGGCGCAGGTCGCAGTATACGAGATATTTGATCTCGAAAGTGGGTTCATGTCTGGTGATATAGGTTAATAACTTCTCCAGGCCAATCTCACGTGATTTTTCATAGATCCGAATTTTTCCATTCTCGAGTAGATAGAACCCCTCGATGAGTTCTAGTTTTAGTCCACCACCCGAGAGCGGTGTGCCGTAATATCCGCGGTTATGCAGCCTGCTGCCCGATTTCGGGTCTTTGATTATTATATGGCTGCCGGAGAGTTCACCAATGGCTACACGATCCAATTGTCATACCTCTGTTTATTTTAATAACTATAATTTAAATCACCCTTATAAATTTAAGGTTGGGTCAATTATGTTGAATAATAAGATTTTAATGTAGAATAATGTAGAACGGAAATCCCAAAACCCAAAACCCAAAACTACCAAGAAAATCCCAAATCCAAACCCAAACTGATTTTTTATTAACATTAAATAGGGATCAGAGACAGTTGCTAGTTATCAGTTGCTAGTTGCTAGTAATAGGGATTCGGGATGAGGAAGGTGGGAGGTGAGTTGATATATTAGCGATAACACTCAAATCCCACAAGCGAATGAAGTGAGCGTACACATCCCACATCCCTCGCTTATTTAGAGCTTGGAACTTGGAATTTACCGAAAGTATGCAATTCCCATCAAAAACCGTTAACTCTCACTTGAATTCTCAGCAAGACTCTATCTGGGTTGGTTTGCAATCCCTTCTTTATTATGGTCGATAACAGATATAACTGGCTTTTTCTTCTTTAAATATATAAACAGAACGGAAACCACGATCATTATTGCTATAAAAATTAATAAAAATATATTGTAAATGCTTGTATCCTGTGCGCCTTTCTCCTGTTTCACTTCCATTTCAGGTGTTTCCGAAGGGTCTACATTTATCAGAAAAGACTGAGAACTGGTGCCATTATTTCCATCCGAGACCTGAACCACTACATTACATACTCCTTCCTGGTCCTTGGATGGTGTCCAGGTTATTACACCTGTGTTCGGATCAATTTTCATGCCTCTGGGGTAAGTTCTTAATGAAAATGTCAGATCATCATCTGTGGGATCTATATCCAACGCATCGATATCATAGATATATTCTACACCTACGGTAGCTGAAGTAATGTGTGTTGATGTAACGATCGGCACATCATTGACATTGATAACCGTGATCGAGAACGATTGCAGAGCTGTATCACCCTTAAGGTCAATAACCTTGACCGTAACTGGTATTACGCCCACTTGATCATTCGTGGGCGCCCAGGTGATCTTGCCGGTATTTTTATCTATAACCATTCCGCTCGGGTATTTGTCCAGACCATAGGTCAACTTGTCATTGACGTCCACATCATGTGCATCTGCGTCATAATCGTATTTTTCGTCCTCGGTTGCCTCGGTGATCGGTGTTGAGATTATTATCGGCCGATCATTGATATTTTCAACATCGACCTGAAAGGTCTGTGAATCCACACCGCCATTACCATCCAAAACATGGGCCGTCACTTTATTTGCGCCGACCTGGTCATTTGTGGGTACCCAGGTGAGCATTCCGGTTTTCGAATCTATCTCCATTCCGGCTGGATAAGTTATCAATGAAAACCTCAGTACATTCTTTATGGGGTCCATATCGGAGGCCTGTAGATCGTAAACATACGGCGTGTCTTCCAATGCTAGGGTCACCGGTGTGGATGTAATTATTGGCCGGTCGTTCACATTGGTCACCGTTATCGTAAATGATTGTGCGGTGATACCATCATTTTTATCCGCAACCTCGACCGTGACATGATTTTGTCCTACCTGGTCATTGGTTGGTATCCATGATATTACACCGGTTGCACTGTGGATGGTCATCCCTTCCGGGAAAGTTGTCAGGTAATAGATCAATCTATCATTGTCGGAATCGAATGCCGCCATTTCATACGAATATGGGATCTCCTCGGTGGCGGTTTTCGGCGGCTCCGATAAAATGGTTGGCGGTTGATTTTGTAAAGTGGTAAATGACCATGGATTTGGAAGGTTGCCGGAAACCAGATTGTTGCCGATCATGTCCTTTCCACTGGTGATCTTGAATGAATAAGTGGTGGATCTTTTGAACGGATCGTGCATGAAGGTTGCGGCGGTTTTACCATCGTTCCATACAATGGACCACCCTGTGGGGTTTGGCGAACATGTGAAAGTGACCGTGTAGGTATCCATAGCTTCGGAAAATGTAACCACTATATTTGCAGATAAAGCCACATTGGTTTTGCCGTCCTCTGGCAGGACCGAGATTATTGCCGGGCCTTCCGCATCCAGGGTTGTAAAGGTCCACGGGTTAGGTGTACTGCCTGCAGCTAAATTGTTATCGGCCAGGTCCTTGCCGGAAGTGATCTGGAACGTATATTTAGTAAAGCTGCTAAACGCATCGTGCGAGAATGTCGCAATATTATCTCCCTTGCTCCAGCTTACCGACCAACCACCGGGGTCGGGTAAACATGTGCACGCTACCGTATCTGTATTCATCTTCTCACTGAAGGTCACCACTATATTTGCATTCAAACCGATATAGCCCGCACCGTCCGTAGGTGTCGTCGCAATGATCTTTGGCCCCGCGAGATCTTGCGTGGAGAATGACCATGGATTGGATATACTGCCCCCTACGATCTCGTTTCCGGCCATATCTTTACCACCGGTGACCTGGAATGTATAGCGAGTGTCCACTTTGAATGAATTATGAGAATAGGTGGCCAGAGTATTTCCACCGCTCCAGACAACGGCCCAGCCGCTGGGGTTGGGGTTGCAGATATAAGTCACCGTGGTGTTATCCATGGCCTCACTGAACGTCACGATGATGTTGGCATTTAATGGAATACTATATGAATCGTTCACCGGCGATGTTGCGATGATCCTCGGCGGTGTTATATCCTTGACAGTGAATCTCCATGGATTGGGTAGGCTGGGATTGAGTGTGTTCCCCGCAATGTCTTTCCCGGCCGTGATCTGGAATGTATAAATGGCTTGACTCTGAAAAGTATTATGGGAATAAGATACGGTCTTGTCACCGTTTGTCCAAGATTTCGTCCACCCACCCGGGTTTGGCGTGCATGAATATGCAACCGAGGTGGTATTCATCTGCTCGTTGAAAGTTACCACCACCTTGGCGTCTATCAATACACCGGTGGACCCGTTCGACGGCGAAGTGGTTGTAATTTCCGGCCCAACCACATCTTTGGTGGTGAACGACCACGGATTGGGCACTGTGCCGCTTACCAGATCATTATTGCCCAGATCTTTTCCACCGGTGATCCTAAAAGTATAAGTGGTCAGACTGCCGAAATCAGTGTGCGAATAAGTAGCAATCGAGTTCTTTACGCTCCAAGCAACGCTCCAACCACCGGGGTCCGGAGAACATGAGTAGGTTACAGTGGTAATGTTCATGGGCTCGCTGAAGGTCACAACTATTTTTTGATTTAAATTAATATCACTGGAACCGGGTGAAGGCGAGTGTGATATCATTTTGGGCGGGATCACATCTTTGGAAGTGAATGTGAATTTATAAGTATTTTCCAAATGATTTTCGAGCACATCTTTTGCGGCGATCGTAATGGTAACAGTATAAGAAGTTGATGAGCTCAATGACGAGGATACCGCGAAAGTTACGGTCATGTCACCGTTGCTCCACTTGGGATTCTTTAGAGTAAGCCCGCCCGAGATTCCGGTGGCATTTTCTGTTCCGGTCTTGTTCATCTTATTCGAGAATGTAATTGATATTATCGTGGTCACCGACACATTCACGGCATCCTCGGCCGGTGTGGTTTTCTCCACGAATGGCGCCGTGATATTGGCTGGTTTGATTATGGGGTACCAATCTTTGCTGCCGCCCCCAGGAATATCGTACGGAATATCACCGATACCGTCATTATTCGAATCAAAACCAGTATAATCATCCCACCAGTTGCCCTCGACACCGTCATCCCAGTCGTTTAGCTGGGTTGTTGAATCGTAACCGTTCCGGGTGTTGTTTCTGAAATTATTATGGTGCAAATAGTTATCGGTGGAACCCGATATGTTCACACCATCGCCGAGGTGGCCCAGAATGTCGTTGCGGGTGATCGTATTATCATTTGAGTTACTATTAATAAAAATGCCGGTTTGAGCATTTGAAGTAAGATTGTTATTTTGTATCTTGTTTTTTGTTGAGGATGAGGTCAGTTCGATGCCGATGCCCTGGTTATTGGCGATCTTATTGTAACTGAATGTATTCCCGCTGGAAGAATCACAGACGATGCCATGATTGAAGTTATCGGATATGTTGTTGATATAGACAATATGGGATTTTATGCTGACAAATTCGATGCCATCTGAGTTAAATATCAGCGTATTGTTGTACACATTCGAATTCTGCGAGATAGTATTCTTACAATTATCGGTTTCCGCCCTGATACCAATACCACTGAAGTGATTGCTTATGTTATTTGAATATATCTCGTTGAATTGAACATATAAAAATTCGTTCTTGGCGTAGCCGTAGTAATAAATACCATTTTCATCGTTTGAATAGATCGTATTGGAATATATCTTGTTATATTGGAAAAAGGTGCCATCATAGTATGGGTCTCTTTTGTCAGAGTTAGTCGAATTAATGAAAAAATAGATGCCATTTTTTTGGTTTTGATAGAGTAAATTAGAATATATATTGTTGTATTGAAAGTTGGATCGAGAGTCACTACAATAGCCATACAGATAAATGCCGTTTTGACCGTTTGAATAGATGGAATTGGAATATATGTTGTTGTATTGAAGATCAAAATGGCGGGTGCTAAAGCAGTAAAAATAGATACCGTTTTCGGTGTTTGAATAGATCGTGTTATAATAAATATTATTGTTTTGAAACAAAATGTAACGGTTATAATTATCGCTATCGAAAATAATGCCATTTTTATTGTTGGAGTATATTGAATTGTGATTAATATTATTATATTGAATACGTCCATAATCCCAACCGGTGTAAACTGAAAAACGGATACCATTTTGATCGTTCAAGAATATAGTATTATTGTTGACGCTATTGTACTGGATAATTGAATACTCATCATAATGGTATGCTTTGAAATGGATGCCATTTTGGTTGTTTAGATAGATTGTGTTATTGTAGATGTTATTATATTGAATAGTTGATTGATAATTGTAGTAATATCTAGAATAGACTTCGAAAAGTATACCGTTTTGGTTGTTCAAACATATCGTATTGTTGTAGATATGGTTGTTTTGAACAAACGGGTCATAGTGATTGTAGATATCAGAATAGGCGAAGAAATAGATACCATTTTTTGAGTTTGAATATATTGTATTGTAAGATATGTTATTATTTTCTACGGTAGAAGTGTACTTGTCGGAATAGCTGTAGAAATTTATACCGTTAAGTCCGTTACGAGCAATGGTACAATTAAAAATATTATTATTTTCCTGCATCATACTCCCATTAAAGGTTATCCCATTCCAAATATTATCCGAAATAATTGAATTATTAATATAAATAAAATTTGCGTTGTAAATATTGATACCATCCATTGTATTACTCCATATTTCTGAATTTGTAATATTTATATTAGTTACTCTACTCGCCGAGTATATCCCGGCGGACCCACTGTTTTCGGAAATGTTGCACCCCACAATATTCACATAATGCGAATTTTTCAGATCGATGCCTGGCCCTTGATTGTTTTTGATCACGCAGTTCTCTATCCATTGAAACCTGGATGGTCCGCCCAGGTCTATCCCAGCACCATCATTTCCGATGATCCGTGAATCGGTAATACTATTATATCCATTACCATCAAGATCGATTCCATTGTCCTCGTTTTCATATACGGTCACATTTTTCATCACGATATGATTCGAGATCAGACCCAACTCAATGCCGCCACCCGTGTTTTCCGATACATTCGTGCTCTCAATAATATTGTTCTTCGATGATCGCAGGTATATTCCAAAGGCTCTATTCTCATATATAAATGAATTTTTAATAGTATTATTTTCTGATGCCAGCAAAGTTATACCGTTACTATAGCTGAAATAAACGGTAGTATTATAGATCGTATTATTTGTTGTCTTCTTGAGATAAATGCCGTCACCAGAATTATTGAATATTTTACAGTTTCTGATGCTGTTATTGGTATTTTCGCCCATGATATACAACGGGTAGCTGCCATATGATATTTGGCAGTAATTTAATGTATTATTTTTTCCATGCAGCCTGACCCGGTTCCAGTCGCCCCTTGCCGGCGTGCTCCGGTTCGATGTGAAATTGATCGGTTGGCTTTGAGTGCCGTTTGCGTTCAGGGTGCCGTTCACCATCAGGCTATACAACCCGTCGAACTTCACGGTTACACCAGGGTTGATGGTCAAGGTCGTACCATTAACCACGGTCACATCACCGGTCACGATATACGGACTATTCGAAGTGGTCCATGTGGTGTTAACATTGATGGTGCCGCTTACATCCGTTGACGCACTCACATTTTCCGAAAAAAACATCATTCCGTTAAAGATCATGCTCACCAAAATTCCAGCCAATATTGCTGCCAATATCTTTTTCATATTAATCCCCCAGAGATTATTTGTTTTGCAAATCAATGTCGGTAGAGATCTCTGTTATTGGCCTCGAAAGACCAATTTTACCACTAGTCCCATAGTTGTATTGGATTATAATTTAAACAACTATTTAATATTATTGTACACAAGCACACTTGTTTAAGAAAATATGAGGGGTCAAAGAAATAGGTCTAAAGAGTCGAGAGTCCAAAGAGTCGAGAGTCCAAAGAGTCCCCGACCCCTAATATGATTTTCGATCATTGGAACTTGGAACTTGGAGCTTATTTGGAGCTTGGAGCTTGGAACTTGTAATTTACCGATTGAATGCATTCCCAATCAAAAATCAATAAACACAATAGCTTACTCTCCTTAATCCCACCATACATTAGCAAACCACTTATATCAGTAACATCTTTTCATTACAACCGCAGCAAGCTGTAGTGTATTCATATAAAGATAAAAAATAACAAAATAAACAGTTGGGGATATTTTGTTCCTAAATGAGAGGAAAAAGATTTTCGCAATATTGGTAATATTGATATTTATTTCACTGGCGTGGAATCCAGTTGCTAATATTATTGGGGAATTTGACTCAGTGAGAATCACTAACGAAATCGAAAGAATGCAACAAGATCAAAGATCTGGATCAGATATAAAATTTGCCCCGTCACCGGCAATACTACAGTACCGGGCACCAACACCTGGTCAAACCCCGGAAGATCCTTGGAACGATTATCAAATAATGACAAAGATCGTATGTGGGATCAATATCCCGGTAAATTCCAAAAACGAAAGTTATATTTATTGTTTCGAAAGTATTAACGGTGCAGCTCAGGAGAATAATGTCTCTTGGAAATTTTTGATCAGCAACGAATCAGCCATTTATTCCTCACCCGCTATCGCAAATATTGACCCTTCGACCGATACCCCGGAAATTGTTTTTTGTGCAGATGATGGATATATCTACTGCTTGAATGTTGATGGCAAATTATTATGGAAATACTGTTTAGATGACACCGGTCAATTTCCCATAAGATCCTCACCAGCAATTGCAGACATTTATGATGACCCCGATACCAACGCAGATAATGGATACCTGGAAATTGTTGTTGGTTCTAATAATAAAGCCATATATTGCATTTATTATGAAGTATCCACATCCGAATGGAAAGTAAAAAATAAATTTATCACCGACGGAGAAATAATTTCATCTCCGACTATTGCAGACATAGATGACGATGGATACCTGGACATAGTTATAGGTTCTGACGACGGTAAGATCTATTGTTTGGACCATCAATTGAAAAAGCATTGGGATCTCTATACTGGGTCACCAATAAGATCAACCGCAGGAATTGCCGATATAAACTGGGATGGAGATCTGGAAATAGTAATGGGATCGGATGATGGTTATGTCTATTGTTTGGACAAGAATGGTGACCAAATTGATTCATATTCTATAGGAACTCCGATCAGAAGTTCACCTACCATTGCAAATATTGACCCAAGCGACGGGGAACTTGAGTTTGTTATAGGGTACGAATCGGGAACAATTTTTTCAAGAACACATGCAGATTGTTTTCAACTTGAAAAAGATGGTAGCGCTCAGTGGAAAATTAATAAAAAATGGACATTTTCAGAAAATCATTTCCAAAGTCTGGATCTAAAATTGAATGTAATTGCGGTAGATAAAAATGACTATCCGGATGGGGTTTATGAGGTAATTGTATCTGATGGGTATAATATATTTATTCTTGACTCTCAGGGTAATAAAGAAACCGAATATTCCGACCATTTGCATGGTGGTTCACCAGTTGTTGCAGATATAGATAACGATGGCAAATTAGAAATTACGGTGGGGTACCACATTATAAATTTAAACACGAATACAAAGCATTTAAAGATTGAACAAACGAATTACAAATGTCCACCACATGTAATTAAATGGGGAATGTTTGGCGCAGGTGAGAAGCATAATGGTAACGGTGATAATAGATTCGCGATATTGATCGAAGGAAGCATGGGAGATAATGATTTTGAACAAGAGCAATTTAGAAGTGATATTCAGGAGATGGCCAGGATACTCACGGTTCACCCGAATAATAATGGCCCCGGTTATACTGGGCATTATTTAAAAGATCATATATTCTATGTTGGAGTTCATGATGATATTCCGGAACTGACTTTGTATAGAAAGATACCGGAAAATAATGATTTGGATGATCCAAATAATAATGCTCCTGATGATGAAACAGGAAAAGAAAGAATTTTCGACGCAATTAACAAAGTTGCCAGTCTATGCGATTCATATGATAGTGTAATATTCTATTATACGTCTCATGGTAAATATAACGGGTCCGGTTATAATAGTAGAACTTATCTCTTCGACGCCAATGATTGTCATTACCCATATTCAAAAACTGGCGATCTAAGCCCTACAGAATTAAATGACGCATTAAATAAAATTATTTGTTGGAAATTATTCATAATTTTACAACCATGTTATTCTGGCAATTGGATAAAATACTTAGATAATAAAGGAAATCGAATCATAATTGCAAGTGATATATCAACAAATCCAGGCGCCCAAAGTAAGATCGTAATATTTGATAAATGTAATATTATAATTTCAGATTCCGCTGTACATGACCTATACTGGGTTGGAACCCTGAAAAAAGATGGAATTACATATTATGGTATTGATGATAGTGATCCTAAAATAGATGGTGAAGAATACGATAATGATGATACTGACCAACAAGAATTTGGAAAAACATTTCACGAATGGTATTGTTGGGTTAAGCGTCCGGAGTCAATTGACGATCTATATGAAATTGATAAAAGTAGATCAGATAATCTTGATTTGAATGGAAACCCGCAATTCAATAATATGTTTTATGAGAATTTTAAAGATTCAGGGACTGAATTCGTATCCGGATTAATAGAATCGTTCTTCAAGGATTATCTTACCGGGAGTTCTCCTACGCCTAATAACAAGCTAGATGCTGATGAACATACACAAAATAGATATTTACAAACGAATGGGGATTCAAACGGATATATATCATGTAAAGAAGCTTTTGATTTTATGAACATTTGGCATTTTGGCATTCAAATCAAAAGAGGCTGGGAGGACTGCCCGGAAATAGAATATACCAAATTACCGGAAGGTGAGAATTATTTATTATTCTAAAATAATATCAAGATCCATAATATTATTACTAATAACATCAGGTTTAATTGGCTTTATAATTTTAGTAGACTTTCTAGAGGATGGAAATGTAAAAGCCTCATCTATTATCGTCGACTGCAATGGTGGCGGCGATTATTTAACTATCCAAGATGCATTGGCTTCAGCCGGCGATGGAGATACTATTTTAGTCTGGGCAGGGAGTTATCACGAGAGTATCCTGGTAAATAAGGCTGTTACCATCATCGGTAATAATACTATAAATACAATAATCAAAGGTACCGGCAGTGCGGAAGTTGTGCAAATTACGGCTAATTGGGCGAATATCTCCGGGTTTACTATAACTAGTAATGGGGTTGCTGACGTTGGAATTAGCATAACAAATGCTAATAATTGTAACATTTCTAACAATACAATGGTATCATGTGGTTTGCATATTATCGGAAATAAGCTCACTCAGTGGAATACACATGTTATTGATAATAGCAATACGGTAAATGGTAAACCACTTTATTACTGGAAAAATATCAATGTGGGCATTATCCCACCCGGTGCAGGCCAGGTCATACTTGCAAACTGCACAAATATTACTGTTGAGAATCAGAACCTTAGCAATGGAAGTATTGGTATCCAACTGGGCTTTTCAAACCACAATTCGATAGAAAATAACGTTTTCATCCAAAACAATAAATTTGGCATTCACCTTTATGGATCCAAATTGAATATTGTAGCAAACAATACTTGTAATTCTAACGAATGGAACGCAATAAACCTTGAGACGTCCGATACGAATATCATCATCAATAACACATGCTTGAATAATAATAACGGTATCAACATATACGAATCTAACTCGAATACCATCATCCACAATACTTGCAACTCAAATCACAATGATGGCATTAGCATTACGGAATCAAGCTCAAACATCATTAAAAACAACACCTGCAATTCAAACTATGATGACGGTATTGATATTTTTGAGTCGGGCGAAAATACTATTATTAATAATACCTGTATATCAGATAACGATTATGGCATCGTACTTCAAAATACAAAATTAGCCATTATAATAAATAATACGATGGTTTCTTGCGGTTTTCATATTATTGGCTTTATCGTTTCTCAATATGATTCCCATACTATTTCCATTAACAATACTGTTAATGGCAAGTCTCTATATTATTGGAAAAATGTCAATGATAAAAAAATACCCTCAGGTGCAGGTCAAGTAATACTTGTCAATTGCTCCAAAATAATCATTGAGAATCAGAACCTTAGCAATGGAAGTACTGGTATAGAACTATTTTTTTCACATAATAATGATATAATAAACAATTTGTGTAACGGAAACAATGATTATGGTATTTATCTATGGAGGTCTGACCAGAACGTTTTAGTTAATAATAAATGCAACTTGAGCGTTTATCATGGTATTATATTATCAGAGTCCGATTCAAATACTATCGCCAATAACACCTGTAACTCGAATAATGTTTATGGCATATACTTGAAATATTCCAGATCAAACACGATCATAAATAATATCTGCGACTCGAATATTAAGTTTGGGATAATATTAAGGAATTCCAAATATAATATTATTACATATAATATGTGTAATTCAAATAATTATTATGGTATTTATCTGGATAAGTCGGACTCGAATGATATCGATAATAACATTTGCAATTCAAATATCCATGATGGAATATGGTTGGGTGTTTCCAGTTTAAATACTATTAATAATAATACCTGCAATTCGAACCATTACAGTGGCGTTAATATTGAAACATCCTACTCCAACGTAGTTATCAACAATACCTGCAATTCAAATACCAACTACGGCATTTTTTTCTTTGGATCTATCTCGACAGATATTATTAACAATACTTGCTTGGATAATAATTATGGAATCGCACTTAGTAATTCTCGTTTAAATAATATTATAAACAATAACCTTAGTTTGAACGATTATATTGGTATTTTACTGGAAAATGCTGAATTAAACCTTATTATCAATAATACATGCATTTCAAACCAATGGGTCGGCATCGAAATTCTACAATCAGATTGGAATTTTATTGAAAATAATACCTGCTGTTTAACCGATGTTGGCATTTACCTCCATGAATCGCACTCGAATACTATAGTCAGTAATGTATGTAATTCAAACGATTATTATGGTATCTATCTAAAACGGTCAACTTCAAATTTGATTATTGACAATATCTGCAGTTTAAACATCAAATATGGAATTACTCTAAATCGTTCTAGTATAAACACATTCGAAAACAATAATATATCAAACAACGGGGATGGAATTTATCTGCATTCAGGTTCCAACAATAATGCTTTCTTTGAAAATATTATTTCAACCAATTCAAATTTAGGTATCTCAATAAAATCTGGTTGTGATCAGAACCGATTTTTCCATAACAATATTATTACAAATATAAAACAGGCCGAGGAAGAAGCAATTGGACTTAATTATTGGGATAATGGTAATGGTGAGGGTAACTATTGGTCGGATTATTTGGGTTTGGATAACGGTTCAGGCGGGCGGGTACCGCGAGATGGTATAGGTGACACGGAATTACCGCACTTAGCTCTAGATCATCATCCGTTCATTAAATTCTCTGGCTGGTTATACCCCGGCACACCAATCCTGATCAACCCCGGTCATGTAGACGTAGACCCAGATGGGAATTATACGCTCTCATGGAACCATACCCGTGAAACTATGGGGTATATTCTAGAAGGAACTAATAATGAAAAATTCATTTTTTCTTTGGTTATATATAAAGGCTCAAAAAATATTATTAATATAACTGGTAAAAAAGAAGGTATTTATTTCTATCGCGTTAGATCATTCAATGAATATTACGAGAGTAATTGGTCCAATATAGTAAATATCACTGTAGATCATTTACCAAATATTCCCCAAGATCTTATTGTTTCGGTTTACCTGCCAGGGAATGCACTCAATCTCTCGTGGGTTCCAAACCTACAGGATACAAAAGAATATGAGTTATACTTCAAAAACGATACTATTACCCAATGGAGATATCTGGATAATATTACACACACAGTGAACATGTACGATCATACAAACTTATCAGATGGACAAACTTATTATTATAAAATTCGTGCGATAGATCCACGAAATCAATACTCGAGTTTTTCAAAATCCGTGAGTGCTATTCCCATGGACTCCATCGCACCAAACAAGCCCAAAGGTCTTTCCGTAGCCAAGAGCACAATAGATTCTATTACTTTGGTTTGGAAAGCAAACACCGAACCCGATCTTGAAGGTTACAATATATATACAAGTTTCACAGGTAGTCCAGGAGATTGGGGGAAACCTATTCATACTACTTTAAAAGGAACTGAAGAATTTATTGATATAAATATCAATTTTCAAAAGCCATATTATTATGTGATCACAGCTTTTGATGAGGTTCCTAATGAATCAGGATATTCCGAAATGATTTTAGGGCCATTCCCTCCCGAGATCAATAACTCAATAACCGATTTCGAACTCCCGGAGGATACATACGATGATTCAACAATCAATCTATACCGCTGGTTCAAAGATGTCAACAACGGCCCTTTATACTTCCATTGTGATGGCCAGGACCATATTAATGTCACTATTCATCAAGAAAATGGCACTGTTACATTATTGCCTGAGAAGGATTGGAATGGCCTAGAAAATTTAACATTCTTTGCTAATGATAGTGTCTTTGAGATATCAGGCAGTGTAATTATCAATGTAACACCGGTTAATGATCCACCGGGAATCGTAGAAATTCTAATGCCAAAAGAAGGTCAAAAAATTGAGAATGGGACATCTATTAATTTTACGGCGATTTGTTATGATCCAGATCTACCTTACGGTGACGAGTTAACTTTTAATTGGTTATCCAATATCTCCGGCGAGCTTGGAGTGGGTGAAATATTAACAAATATAACCTTGCCTGGTGGTAATCATTTAATAACTTTACAAGTGTCGGATATTGTTGGGGAGATGTCTAATGCAAGTGTTAATGTCACGGTAACCGATAGGGATATAAATGGTTCAAAACCTGATAAATCAGAGGATGATTCAATTTTTATCTTCTTGAGTATAACAATTTGTGTAATCATAATTATTATTATCATATTATTCATATTTCCTGGCTTCATATTTCCCGGCTGGGGTAAGTTATTGGAAAAAATTAATAAAAAAGATGAATCAACAACTGACTTGGGGACTTCTGCTCCACCCAACGAGGAGCTTAAGAAATCTGGTATTGAATCATCAACTGAAGATTCCGCAAAACCATCAACAGAGAATATAAATAAAGATTCTAATGAATCATCGGAAAAAGCTGGATCATCTGAGATTGAAAACAGTGAAAACTAATTTTTTTTTAAAATATATTCAAACATTAAACGCACTACCACGAAAGGTCACCACCCATTCCATCAGATCTTTTAGGTTTCGTGAGCTCGCACCCAATACTTTGCTCGGCTCCACAATACAGTGCATGTAACAATCCTTGCAATCCGCCACCTTATCCCGAAGTTCTTTTACCTCATCCGAGAACCAGAGCTCCTTCAGATCGTAAGTGTTTACAATATCATAAAATTTAGTGACCTTGGCATCCCAACAAGGTATAGCCACCTCACCCTCTTTACGCACACAGCAGAATAAATTGGGATAACACCTGAAATCAAAGTCCTCGGTCAAAAACGTTTCCAAATATGCTTTTGAGGTTAAGATCGGATAATTCCGCTTCATCTTTATGATCTGTTTGATCAATTTTTTCACGGAGTCGCGTTCATTTCGCCAGTCCATCTCTTTCGGATTATATCGTGAGCCATCGGATACAATTTCGGTCCAATAGTCATGAAATGTGGCAAAATCGATCATAATGCCACGCACACCAAGCTCTTTGGAAAGCTTGATCACCTTTGGTATCTGGTCAATGTTTTTTGAACAGACTACCGTATTAATTATAATGTTGCATTTATTTTCCTCGGAAAGCTCTTGGGCGGCTTTGATATTATCCAAAACAGTTTCGTATTTATCAACACCGCGCAGCTCGTGATACAGCTCACGATCGACAACATCTAAGGAGATCACTATTACATCGAAAGCTGCTGTTGCCTTGTCCATCATCTTATGCAGATTGATCCCGTTTGTACTTACCTGCATGATCAGATTCTTGCTATGGCCATACTCTGCTAACTCGCAAATATCCTTGCGCAAGAACGGCTCGCCGCCAAGAAATGATACTGCAACTATGTTCATTTCACGGAATTGTGACAGTATATGTTTCATTGCTTTGGTTCCCACCTCACCCTTTTTCAAATCTTCTCTCTCGTTACCAATGGGGCAAAATGAACACTTTGAATTGCACCTACGCGTTAGTTCCAGTGAACCAAAATACGGATAGCCTTTATGCAATATCTTGTTTACCATGAAGGTTTTTATGAACCGTTTTGAGCTAGGACCGAGTGTTACCATAATGTACCCAAATTTAATATTTAATCTTAAACTTTTGTATTATAAAAATACGCAAATTATTATTCAATTTGCAAAACGTTTCTTAATCTCCGTACTTATCGAACAGATCATCTAATTTTTCTTTTCTCTTTTTTAAAGGACGGTTGCTTGGTTTCTGTCGTTGCTGTTTGCGCTTTCGTGGTCGTGGTGTTTGTGTTGGTCCTGGTTCTGGTGGAGGCGGTGGAGGCGTGGGCATTCTATGTCTACGTGGCCTTTGCCGTGGTTCAGCCTCATGGTATCCATTTTCATCGTAATCACTATACTCATCGTAATGATCGTGTGGCGGCTTCTCATAATAATCATCATGCCGTGGAGGCCGCGAACGCCGGGGCGGCTCAGATGGGTATTCTTCAGACTCTGACAACTCGCGATATTTTCGGTTGCGCTCTTTTTTCAATGAGGTCTCCACCACTTTCAGATCCTTTCTTACCATTACAAATTTACGCAGCTCTATCAATAACCAGACTACCAAGATCATACTGGGAATGAATGCCAATGAACAAAACGTGTTCATGTTATTCTGAATTGTTTTAATATTATTGAAGTTTTGCGTAATAAATGAACAATATGAAAAATCTTTATAACTTGATCTGTATTATGTAGATCGTATGGAACAAGAACCTGAAATTGGCAGTTTCCAGCCCGAAGTGGGTTCCGAACAACCGGACGCATCCATTGGTTCTATTATTGGTACATTTCGTGATAAAGGGATCATCGGTGCGATTGATGACGAATCTATGGGGCCACATACTCATCTTGCCTTCTTGTTATCCCTGGTTTTTTTGCTGGCAATAATAATCGGGATCGTTCAACTGGCAATGTAATTACTGAGAAGTTTTATATTTCAATTAATTAATGGGATGTTCTATATTTCAATTAATTACTAGGATGTTCTATATTTCAATTAATTACTAGGATGTTCTATATTTCGATTAATTACTGGGATGTTCTATTTTATGATTAAGTATCAAGATGTCTGATTTGTTATTGTTAATACTAAATAGTAATCTTAAACATTATCAAATAATATTAATCCTAGTCATCCCTATGTCAGATAACTTGGTTATATGCAAAATCATATTTGAAAAGTTCTATTTATTCTTTAATTGTTTTTTATAATTTGATACATTTCTTTTGTATTGAAGAATCCATATTTTTGAAAGTAAATCAATTAAAAATCTATATTTTGATTTTTTATAGAAATATTTCTTTGAATTATTAATCCATTTTATATCATGATCTAAACATCGGAAACAAATCTCCTTTTCAATATCATCCAATTCTTCCATATTGTCAGAAAAACGTCGCTGTTCTTTTTGGTTTCCCAAAGGGATGTAATTTACTGGAAATAATACACATCTAAATTCTTTCAAGTTTTTGATTAATTCTAAAGTTTTTTCTTTATCCGAAATTGTTTCATTTGGTAATCCGAAAATAATTGAGCAAAATGGAATTATCATATTATCATGCATTTTTCCTAAAGCCTCATAGATCATATTGCACCATTGTTCAGGGTTAAACGGCTTCACTTTTGATTCCATATTCTTTTTCAACAAGTCTACAGAACCTGTCTCGATTCCGATTTCGACTACCAAATAATCTTGATTCTGTAGTATTTGTTCCATAACGTTCTCGATTAAATCGGGTATGGCTAAACTTGACGCAACCGATATATGGGTAAAATGAATATTTTGATAATATTTTTGAGTTAATCCTATTAAGTCCAAAATTTTCTTTTTATTGGGAATTACAGAATTTTGCCCATAAAGAAATACATCTTCTGCATGCAATATACCATACTTTAACCCAGATATTTTATTAATAATTAGTTCTTTTTCAATTTTTGATTTTGGATACCATCGTAAATTTGTTTTTGTAACTTCACAAAATTTGCAATGTCTAGGACATCCACGACCTATCTCTATACAACCAGAAATTGACGGGTATTTGATCTCTGAAATATCATCTAATGATGGGATTTGCTTATTACTTACGTTTACTATTGTTGGTAATTTTTTATCATTTAAAGCTTTAGTAATTATATCATCGATGACTAATTCACTCTCACCAATTATTACACAATCAATCCCATATTCAGCGAGTAAATCAGGATTGTGTTTAAATTGCCAAGCACCTTGGCCACCAATAATAATTTTCAAACCATTTTTTTTGGCTTTTTTTAAATATTTATTTTGGATTAATTCATTGAAAAAATATTTTGGTTTTTCACTTTTTTCATTCAAAAAGTTTCTTAAATAAGTATTAAATGCCATTCCCAATGGATTAACTGAGTGAATTCCCAATACTTTAGCGTTTTGAATTAATTTTGGAACTTGAGTATGACTTATTGTAGAAACATTATAACCCAGATCTATCAATTTTGCTTCAATTTTTCTTAATGAATACGGTGCAAATTTTACAATTCCATTTTCAACTTTTGGATTATTTACTAATAATTTAAACACCCAACTTGGTAATAGATCGCCTGAACCATAAAAAAATTGTGAAATATTTTGTTTTAAATGAAAATCGTTTAACAACGATTTATCTGCGGTTAATAATATTTTATTCAACCATACCAACCCATATTATTTTCTAAAGTTATCCACTTTAAAAGAGATAAGTTTTTTACCTACTATAGAAGGTTCTTTCGAAATATTTATATTTTGCACCGAGTATGTAAGGGCTATGCTAGATTTTCAAATTCTTAAGTTACACTACAACCCACCAGATGTCATTAATAAAGGATACAAAATTGTTTTTTCTAAAGCAAAAAAGGTTACAATTTTAAATACTTTAATGCAAAATTTAGATAATTTTTTATTCATCGTTGAAATTGATTGGTTAAAACAGCCCGATAACGAATTTGTGAAACAACATATTTTTGTTAAAGATTCTGTTGAATTAATAATCAGTAAAAATAGATCTATCTGTTTAATAACCGGTACTCTCCCAAAAGATAATTCAGAGATACTTCAACAATTAACTAATAAATTCAATTGTTTTTTAGAGCTTCCTATCACATTGGAAAAAAAGTCGATTACGGGAAATATCGTTGGAAATCATAAGGATTTAAATAGATTCTTGGATTTTATTAATAACTGGGGTGTGGAGTTCAAAATACTTTCTATTAAAAAATATTACCCGAAAGGTTTTGGAGTACTATCGGCTCTTACATCACAGCAATTAAACTGTTTAGAAACCGCGATGGAAAATGGTTATTTTGATTTTCCAAAACGGTACAATTCACATGAAATTGCCAAAAAACTAAAAATTAGTCACACTACTTTTTTAGAACATATTAAAAAGGCTGAAAAAACAATTTTTTCAAATTTATTAAGGATTTAGATTTAATCTAATTCCAATATTCCTTTTTTAAAATCAATTATGAGTTTGAAATGTTTTAGATAGCTAATACCTAAAAGACCATCAACATGGCTACTTTCAGGCAAATTATGGACAATAACTTTTTAATTGGTTATTGGTTTAAAAATTACAATTCCAAATGCATCTGGATCAAATTCTTTTACAGCCATTTGATCACAACTCAAAATGCAAAAGCATATCCTTTCTTAGGAATATAAAAAAATGCGTCGATTATTATTCAATTAGCAAAGCATTTTTTATGTTGAAGATGTTTAGGTCTAACGCGGTAAATGATGTATTCATGAGAGAACAAAAAGAGTTACATCTTTTGCTAGGGTGGAAATGATGGCTTCGAAATTAAAAAAAGAATTGGGTCTCATAGATGTTTTTTGCATCTCATCGGGTGCTATGATAAGCTCTGGGTTATTTATTTTACCGGCACTCGGTTACGCAAAATCCGGCGCTGCCGTTATTGCCGCCTATGCCATCGCCAGTATTTTGATCTTACCCACCGTATTGTCGAAG
Organism: Thermoplasmata archaeon; assembly: GCA_020696345.1. Classification (GTDB taxonomy): domain Archaea; phylum Thermoplasmatota; class Penumbrarchaeia; order JAEHCK01; family JAEHCK01; genus JAEHCK01. The sequence continues at coordinate 21,131 of JAEHCK010000028.1, forward strand.
GCTGAACTTGCTACCGCAATGCCCAAAACCGGCGGCATCTTTTTTTTCACGGATAGAAGTATGGGACCGATGATGGGTACGCTGGGTGGTTTGGCTGCGTGGTTCTCTCTTGCGTTCAAAACCGCATTTGCACTGTTGGGTATAGGCATATTTTTAGTACTGTTCAACCCTGGTTTGACATTATTGCAGATCAAACTCATTGCGGTTGCATGTTGTCTTGTATTCATGGTTATAAACATACATGGCGTCAAATTTGCCGGGAGATTTCAAGTTATCATGGTCATTGCTCTGATCGCATTGCTCGTGATATATGTTGTCATGGGTGCATTTTTCATTAAATTTGAGAGGTATACACCATTTGCACCAATGGGCCTAGGTTCGATTTTCGCAACCGCTGGACTCGTTTTCATATCCTTTGCAGGAACATCGAAGATCGCCGCTATTGCGGGCGAAGTAAAAAATCCCGGGCGAAACCTGCCTTTGGGAATGTTTTTATCATGGGGTATTGTATCTTTGCTTTACATCTTCGTAATTTTTGTAACTGTTGGAATAATTGACCCATCCGAACTAGAAGGTTCACTAACCCCCATATCACTCGGCGGCAGTGTTATGATGGGCACATTCGGGCTTGTGATCATGAGTGTTGCGGCGCTGCTGGCATTTGTTTCAACCGGTAATTCCGGCCTTATGGCCGCATCACGTGACCCCATGGCCATGGGTAAAGATGAGTTATTACCTGGCGCTTTTGCAAAAGTATCTAAAACCGGAACGCCCTGGGTTGCAATAGTTTGTACATCCGGTTTCATGATCGCTATCATCCTGTTACTGGACCTGGAAGATTTCATCAAAACCGCTTCTACATTAAAACTCTTTTTATTTATACTGGCAAACCTGGCACTGATCTTCATGCGTGAAAGCAATATCAAACATTATCGTCCGAAATATAAAGCACCGTTCTATCCATATATTCAGATATTTGGTATTGTGGGCTACGGTTTTCTAATATTTGAGATGGGGACCACTCCACTTCTATTAGTCGGCATCTTTATTCTATGCGGTCTGGGTTGGTACTATTTTTATGCACATGGTAAGATCAAACGTGAATATGCACTCCTCCATGTAGCTGAACGTGTGACCGGTATCAAAACCACGGACAACTTATTAGATGAGGAGTTGAGAGAGATCCTGATAGAACGGGATAATATCACAGAAACGAGATTTGAACGGAAGATAAAGAATTGTGTTGTTTTGGATTTGAAATATTTCGTAGCACCCGAAGAGTTTGCAGAAAAAGTGGCAAAACCTCTTGCGAAACAATTGAACATGAGTGAAGATGAATTATATAAATTGTTAATAAGGCGAGAGAAAAGATCCAATATCATGGTAAGGCCAGGATATGCAGTTATCTCTTTTCATGTTAAAGGGCGTGAAAAATTCGAGATCGCATTGGTCAGGACCAAAAAAGGCGCAAGATTCTCAGATAAACAGCCTCCGGTTCATGCCGCCCTTATTATTATCTCATCTTCCGATGAGGAAAATTTCTATCTTCACACGCTCATGTGGATGGTCCAGATCGAAGAGAGCATCGATTTCGAGAAAGCATGGAAGAACGCAAAAAATGATGATGAGTTAAGGCGGGTCATACTATCCTCATGGAAGAAGCGAGGTGCTGAATTTTGAAGGTCTTGCGTTTCATGATAATTTGATTGGATGTCAATGTATTGATAATTTGATGTGATGTCGATTTCTTGATAATTTAATGTGATGGCGATTACTTGATAATTTGATGTGATGTCGATTTCTTGATAATTTAATGTGATGGCGATTACTTGATAATTTGATGTGATGTCGATTTCTTGATAATTTGATGTGATGTCGATTTCTTGATCAATCCAACATCAACTCAGCAAATTATCAAACCAACATCAATTCAGCAAATTATCATCTCATTGTCAATTCAGCAAATTATCAAACCAACATCAACTCAGCAAATTATCATCCCAGCATCAATTCATCAAATTATCAATCCAGCATCAACTCATCAAATTATCTTCCCATTCCCAATCCATCAAATTATCCTACGAAAATTGGTAGATGAACCATAAATAAGAATTTTAAAATAAAACATTAACCATGTTTCTTTTGATAACATGAAATTCAAATTAGTCTCCGAATACAAACCAAAAGGCTCACAACCAGAGGCGATCAGAAAACTTAACGAAGGTCTGGATAAGAAGTATGCTTACCAGACCCTGTTGGGCGTCACGGGCTCGGGAAAGACATTCACCATGGCCAATGTGATCGCACATATACAAAAACCCTCACTGGTTTTGGCGCATAATAAGACGCTGGCGGCACAGCTATACAACGAATTTTTAGAATTCTTCCCCAACAACCGTGTGGAATATTTCGTATCATATTACGATTTCTATCGACCGGAGTCATACATACCACAAAAAGACCAGTATATAGAAAAGGATGCGGATGTTAACCCGAAGATCGAACAGATGCGTCTTGCGACCACGGCGTCATTGTCCTCGCGCAAGGATGTGATCGTGGTTGCCTCGGTATCATGTATATTCGGTCTGGGAAATCCTGAGGATTATAAGGGTATGGGGTTCGAGATCGCGGTTGGCCAGGAGATACCAAGAAGGGAATTAATGAAAAAATTGATCGACATCCAGTTCGAGCGAAATGAGCTCGAGCTCATGCCAGGACGGTTCAGGGCCAAAGGAGATACCATAGACTTGATCCCGGCTTATTATAACAATATTATCAGGATCGAGATGTTCGACGACGAGATCGAAAAAATTGCCGAGATCGATAAGAATTCCGGGCAAACCATCGAGGTAATGAAATACTACAATATTTACCCTGCCCGGCATTTCGTAATTCCCGAGAAAAAACTTAAACACGCTGTAGAATCAATAAAAACAGAGCTCGAAGTGCGGTTGCCTGACTTGGATATGATGGAGTCACACCGGCTTAGGCAGCGGACCCTATACGATCTTGAGATGATCGAAGAGACGGGGTATTGCAAGGGCATCGAGAATTACTCGCGGCACTTCGACGGGCGTAATAAGGGCGAGAAACCGTATTGTCTACTGGATTATTTCCCGAAGGATTTTCTGATATTCATCGATGAAAGCCATCAAACCATCCCACAATTACACGGCATGTATAATGGTGATCACACAAGAAAGAAAAACCTGGTGGACTTTGGTTTCAGGTTGGAGAGCGCGTTTGACAACCGGCCGTTAACATTCGATGAGTTCGAACTATATATGAAGAACAACTCGGTGATCTTCGTATCGGCCACACCAGGTGAGTATGAATTAACTAACTCATCGCAGGTGGTGGAGCAGGTGATCAGGCCCACCGGTCTTGTTGATCCAGAGGTTACCATACGGCCGATCAGCGGCCAGATCGATGATCTGAAAGCAGAGATCGATACTACGATAAACCGCGGCGATCGTGTGCTGGTCACTACACTCACGAAACGTCTTGCAGAAGAGTTAACAGAATATTTTGCAGAGCAGGGATTAAATACCAGATACCTACACTCGGATATCGACACACTTGAACGCACCGAGATCCTACGTCAGCTTCGGTTGGGCAAGTTCGATGTACTCGTTGGTATCAACCTGTTACGCGAGGGCCTGGACATACCCGAGGTGGGTTTCATCGGCATCCTGGATGCGGACAAGGAGGGGTTTTTGCGTGATGGCCGTAGTCTGATACAGATCATCGGCCGTGCGGCGCGTAATGTGAACTCAAAGGTAGTATTGTACGCCGATAACCTGACCCGGTCAATAAAGTATGCAGTGGATGAGACGAACCGGCGTAGAAAGCTGCAAAAGGAATATAACAATAGACACAACATAACCCCCACAACCATCATAAAACCGATCAAGGAAAAGGTGATGGATGTTAAGGATACGAAACACATACCCAAGCAGCAGATCCCCAACCTGGTCATCGAGCTCGAGGCCGAGATGCGGGGGGCGGCGGACAAGCTGGATTTCGAACGTGCAATTGCACTGCGCGAACGTATTAAAGAGTTGAACAAGAAGATCAGTGAGAGTTGAATTGTTAAATTAAATTGAGTTTTTGGAGTTATTTTTAAGGGTCAGGGGTTACAATTAAGGGGTTAGGTGAGATAAGGCCAGTTCTTTGCCATTGTAATATCATTAAGTTGAAAACCGGTAATTGACAAAATAGAAATTAAATACTCATTTACATTCTAACATTAAAAATAATTCAGAAGATACTTAGTATTAATATGAAGTGGCTGGATCAATAATTCTGAATTAATAATGAAATTATTAACTTAAGAAAAATAACAATTCTAAAATCTCTTATATCCTCCTTCTGGTCTACTTCTTGGCGGACGGGCTTCATCTATTTTCATCACTCGACCTTCATAATCGGAACCATTCAATTCATCTTTTGCTTTTTTAGCATCTTCATTTGAGGACATTTCTACAAATCCAAAACCTTTTCCTTGAATTATGTTGACAGATACAACGTCACCATAAGTCTTAAACAACTCTTCTAATTGCTCATTTGTTACTGAGTAACTTAGATTTCCTACGTACAACTTATTTCCTTCCATTTTATCATCCTTTCCATTTAACTATTTTGTTTTTATTCTTTTATTTCATTATATTTTAATAACCAGCCATTCCATATAATACATTTTATCGTTTGAACTTCAAAAGAAAAAAAATCAGGGACAGAAAATTACACTCAACCATTCTTCGGGTGTATTATTAAATTAATTAAGAAACTCCTATTTAAAAAATTAATTGTCATGAAAATTCTTTTACTATTTAATACTTAATAATCTTTCATATATTTACAGTTTGTGGCACATTTGATGATATTGGGGGTGTTATTTGGAGAACCAGTCAACTTTCGATGATTGTCATAGAAAGCTTATATATTCAAATCTTGAATTATTGATTATAGAAATTGAACTAAATTGTGAGGTGTGAATTATGAAAACCAAAATAATAATTTGTATGGTATTGTTAATAGGATTAAGTACAGTTTCCAGCTTTGTGATGGCCGGTGACCCGCTTGAGAAGGATATAGATTTTTTAAGGTCCGATCCAGATGGTGATCAGTTAAAGACCTGGGAGGAATTCATAATAGGCACGGACCCGTATAACGCCGATTCCGATAACGATGGTCTACCCGATTGGTGGGAATACGAATACTCCCCCTGGAAAAATGCCGAACCAAATGCATTAATGGATCCAACCGACCCGTCGGATGCGCACCTGGATTTCGATTATTATCCGAAACATGATGCCAAGGGCTACAATGTGGGTGAGATGGATGCGGCCTTTAGTGCAGTGCGGGAGCTTAGAGGAGGGATACCGGTAACCTGGCCGGCGAACCGGAATATACTTTTCACCGAACCTGTGTTTAACGAGGATGGGCCCCATTACGATAATTATGAGGAATATTATCGACCATATACAGACCTGGAAGACAATAGTTTAATCAGGTACATGCACACTAATCCAACCTATTCCGATACCGATGGCGATGGTATGTTAGACCCGGACGACCCTGAACCGTTGAGCCCCCCGAATGACGGCCTTAGCCCGGGCGGTCTGGATGGGCCGGATAATAACATAGATAATAACATGGATAATACAATTGAAGATAAAGTGTACAATGATCTTGAAATAAAATCAATTGATAGCGGGAATTGTGACTCTACAACTAATGTTCTTAATATAAAATTCGAAATTGAAAATGATATAAAGCAATCCTATTCTACATCGCAACCACCAGTGAAACCTGAAAATGATGTTGTTTTACCAGATATAGATAATGATGGTATTTGGTAATATAAATAATAAACCAAAAGATTATTTAATTAACAAACCAATCTTATTTTAATGAAAGAAAAGCCAAAGCTTATAGGGATACTAACATTCATTATAATTATCATTGTAATGTTGGCATTAATTTACACTCCCAGCGAGATCGCTCTGGATCCTTCAGAATCAGCCGAACCAGAGATACCACCGTTATATGTCAATTGGGAAACACCATATGCATTCGATAAAGAAGGTTATGAACCAGGCATCGCGGTTGATTCCACCGGGGCGCTATACTATACTGCCCACAAAAACCTGGACGATAAGGGCTCCTGGGATTACCTGGCATCATGGTTTATGATGTCAACCGATAACGGCAGAACCTGGCACTCGCCAACCGAACCGTTCCCGAGAGGTAAGGTCTGGCAAACATATCTTGGTGACGAAGGTGATATTGCAGTGGACGCCCAGGATAATGTCTATTTTGTGGATACATATCTTGTGGATAACCACATTCATGTCTGGAGCAACCAGGGGCAGGCAGAATATTCTGTACGCATCCAGAAGACCACCGGCCTTGACGACCGGCCCTGGATCGCCGCACAAGGGAACAAGATCGTACATTACTTGGGTAATAATGCGGTAGAGGTAGCTGGTGGTCGATATTGGTACTACCGTTCCACCAATGGCGCCCGGACCTTCACCGCAGGCGAACCCGTGCCCGGGAACGGCTGGGGCCATATCGATGCCGAACGGAACGGTGACCATGTCTATATCATATCAGAAAGTCAAGTAGGCCAGGATGCAGATATTCTCATGTACGTCAGTTCGGACCGCGGCGTAACCTGGGATTGGAACAACCCGGTGGTGATCGCGCACCGCAACGGCCCTGGAAGGCAGTACCCGATAGTTTCTGCGGCAGGTGACGGTATGGTCTGGGCGCTCTGGAACGATGCTACAGATGCTGCAGAACAAGGAAATGTTGTGTTCGTCGGCAGAAGCACCGACTATGGCCAGACCTGGGAATATTGGAATATCACACCGTTCAAGGCATTCATGGACTATCCCACGATCAATGGTGGTCCCGATGGCTCAGTGGCGGTTGCATTTTACGCTACTACAACTGTGCCACTATCTGACGATTCGGAGTGGTATCTGTACGGTGCAATGCAGTTTGACGCGGTTGAAGGTAATCTATCGCTGAATTTCTCCATTGCGGACCCAACACCGTGTTATGTGGGTACCAATACGCATGCATTGCATGATTTCTTCGAGATCGTGATAAGTCCGGATATGGCTCTTAATATTGGCTATCAGTATTATATTGGACCGGAGAACGGCCGTAGCGATATGTATTTCGTCCGTGGTACGCTCAACCAAACGGTTTAATCATTAACTATTCAAATCACTTGTGGGATTAGAGTTATATCGCTAAATTATTAACTTCCCTCCCACATTCCACATCCCAAATCCCTAACTAAGTTAAGAAAATAATAATTTCATTTACATTGTATCTAAATTCAGAGTAGAGGCATAAGACATTGGAAGTATGGTCATGGATAATGATCTATTAAATAAGGGTTTAAAGAGAGTGTGGCGCTCCTGGAATTGGAGTTTCATGTTTGCCGTGGTAATACTTGTAGTGGTCTTTGTCACAGCCATAACAATCGAGGTTGGAAATAAAGGAACAGAGATCGAGAGTGAAGAGGATGTGAAATACTTCGACTTGTATATGTCTCCCAATATAGCCGCTGGAATGCGCAGCTATACTGCAACCATATCCAACAACCAGGAATACACCATTCTGGAAATGAAGCTGCTATTTGAGGGCTCCAACCTACAAAGTCCCGAGGACATCACACAGGACTATCCGGGGAAATCCTTGGATGCCGGAGGCGAGAACACATACTCGGTCCTGATCCCGGAGGGTGCGGATTCTGTGGAATTTGTACTGGATGGGGATGAACTTCGAAATATTGCTAATATCAACCTGTATGTCCAAAACGCCAATGGGACTCATGAATGGAGTTCCACCGATATCGGAAAGGATGAGACAATAATACTTACCCTGGAAGACCTCCAGGCAAGTGGATATGGAAGTTACACGGTTGCTGTAAAGCATGAGGATGGACGTTGGTCTGTGGATTATGATCTAAGTATAAGTGTATCCTTCAGCCCACTTAAGCTGTTAGAATCCACCACTGATCGGTTAGAACCCAAGGAGTCACGAACATTTGATTTTATCGTTAACCTGGACCAATCCCAGATCTCTGAAATTAAATTCATTGTAACTGCTTCTGCATTTGTAAAGGGCGGCACAACAATAGATATGATCGTGGAATACAAATATGACGGGTCCGCACCAAAAAAGACCTGTGTGATCCATCAAGTGGATAATGGATCCGAGCCCTGGGGGCCGGTTGACATCACTGGAACAGCTTCTGCAATATCATATACAATTGCCATATTCTCCGGTTTTGTGCTCTGGGCACGGCTGACATTCACAGAGGCGGTGAAGCCCAAGTTCATTGGGCCTGCTCACTGCTTTATATCTCTGGTCGCTCTGGTTTTGGCCATTGACCACGCTTTGATCGCACTTCAAAAGTCCTGGCCCTGGACCTCACCGGGGATGGTGTTCTCCTATGCGGCAATAACTCTATTATTCATCTTCACGGTATTTTCCTTCTTCGATGTGGAGGGGCAGAAGGTTCTTGGCAAGAGAAAATGGCGCTGGGTGCATATCATACTGACCGTTCTTCTGTTGTTATTGATCGTGTTCCACTTCGGGTTGATGGGGGATCACCTGGGTTTTCTGAAATAGTAAGATAATAAAGTAAGTGGTAAGGAAAGGTTGGATATATCGCTGGGATAGCAGGATGTTCTATATATCGATGGGATAGCAGGATGTTCTATGTATCGCTGGGATAGCAGGATGTTCTATATATCGCTGGGATATCAGGATGTTCTATGTATCGCTGGGATATCAGGATGTTCTATGTATCGCTGGGATATCAGGATGTTCTATGTATCGCTGGGATAGCAGGATGTTCTATATATCGATGGGATAGCAGGATGTTCTATGTATCGCTGGGATAGCAGGATGCATAAATGATTTAACGTAAATAAATCAAACATCCTAATAATTAATCACAAAATAGAACATCCTAATAATTAATCACAAAATAGAACATCCTAACAATTAATCACAAAATAGAACATCCCAACAATTAATCACAAAATAGAACATCCCAACAATTAATCACAAAATAGAACATCCCAACAATTAATCACAAAATAGAACATCCTAACAATTAATCGAAATATAGAACATCCCAGTAATTAATCGAAATATACAACATCCTAGTAATTAATTGAAATATTCAACCATTCAAAATCTTCAAATAAACATCATATATTTCATCGGCCAAATTTTCCCAGGTGGGGAAGGTTGTAAGAAGTCTCTTGCCGTTCTTACCAAGTCGTTTTTGCAATTTTTTGTCATCTGCAAGTCGAATAATACTCTCAGCCAACGCTTCAGGATTCCCGGGTTCGATCAATAACCCGGTCTTTCCATCCTTGATAAGCTCTGGCGTGCCACCAACTCGAGTAGCTATAACCGGTCGGCCAAATTGGAATGCTTCAAGTATTACAAACGGGTTGCCTTCACCAGAGTGCGAGGGTAACACCAAGATGTCGGTATTGGCCAAATATTTGGTCAGATACTCATCTCTAGGTGTAATTCCAACCATGGTTACCGACTTCAAATTATTTTCAGCTAAAAATTGTTCGATGTTCTCTCTCTCGGGCCCGTCACCGAGGATCGTAAGTTTGATATCCTTTCTAGACCGATCAATTATCTTCATAGCCTTTAATAAAACATCGGTACCTTTTGATGGCCAAAAATAACCAACAAATAATAGCTTGGTATCTCCCCCATCGCCAAGATTTCTGAGCTTAATATCTTTGAATTTCACTTTATCGGTTGGTGGTAACAATGATGGATAGGCTCTGATGGTATTCTGAGGAATACCTATCCCTAACAATTTCTTTTCAATGGTATATCCGATGGAGCCAAATTGAGCCACGGAGCCAAGTTTAAGATTGAACTCCGGATCACTAGTGTCCATGACCTCTTTTATCATACGTGCCTTGAATAACTTACTAAATAGACTGACCGTAAAACCGAAAATGCCGTTTGAATGAGCATGGAGTATTACACGATATTTTATCCAAAATGCGAATAATGCCAACAATGTAACGGGCGGTATCACGGCATATTTTACAAATCCTGGCGCGTTGATCAGATTGGGTTGTATTCGAAATATTTTAACATTTTTTTGCCTCTCGATGGTCTTCACATCTTTTAACGACTGTGTGAACACAATAAAATCGACTTTTGACCTCAGCATTTCAATTAGTGTGGAGAAATATGTGGCCGCTCCACCCTGGGATGGTAAATAGACCGGGGCACAGATCAATACCACGGGTCTTTTTGGATGTATATTGCCAATCTTAGATGACATCAATGATCAAACCTAGAATATGAATTTGAAAGTAATTTTTAACGAGTGGAGAATATTGATAATGTTATTAATTTTTTTGTAGTTGGTTTTTATGTAAACTATGAATATTTGAAAAAGATCGACCATTGATATTGCAAAATTTAATTATAATGGAAATACACTATAATGCAAGAATTGGACAGAGATCAAATTAAAAATATATTTAAAAATTAATTAGGTAATCACCATGAGAATTGCACAGGTAACTGCATATTTCCAACCTGAATTTGGTTACGAGGAATATTACCTATCCCGTACACTCAGCAGCCTTGGCCATGAAGTATCTTTGGTCACGTCGGACCGGATCTTCCCGTTCAAGAACGTAAAAAGGTTACTTGCCGAAATAGGAACTGAGCATACCACGCGCAAGCGCGGCACGGGCGTTAGCGACCTGGATGGTTTTAAGGTCTACCGCTTGCCATGTGCTTTTGAGATGGTGACCGACTTTAATCTGATAATGAACATTCGAGCGACCTTGAAAAAGATCAGACCCGATATAGTCCACATTCACGAACCGATCCAGGGCGGCTCGGCGTTCGCGGCTTTGCACAAGGATCTGGGGTTTAAACTGGTGGTTGACCAGCATACATACGCTACCACTTTCGAAGAGACAAGATCATTGAAGAACCAAATTGCCCACTACCAATTCGTTCAACTTCGTAAACGGTTTGCACGGCTTGCGTTATCTCGGGCAGATGCCATCACTGCGGTCACTGACCGTACAAAGCAGTTCATGGTCGAGGTTCAGAAAATACCCGCGGACAATATCGAGGTGGTGACCCTGGGTGTAGATGTTGATACCTTTAAATTCAATAAAGCCGCCCGGGTGAAGATAAGAAAAGAGTTGGGAGTTGCACGAAATGCACCATTGATCCTGACAGCCGGCAGACTCGACCGGGCGAAAAAGCTCGAAATGCTCATTCAGGCATTCTCGGGCATGAACAAGAGTTTGGGGGCTAGATTGGTCATAATAGGCAGCGGTGATGATGCCTACGAGCGCAAGCTTCGTTTTGAGGTGGAGAAGTTAGATCTTAATAAAAGTGTCAATTTCATTAAATTTGTCAATAGATCCTTGTTATCTGATTATTACAGCGCGGCCGACATCGGCTTCTGGAACAAGGCATCTATTACGATCCTGGAGGCAATGAACTGTAGAGTGCCTGTCGTGATCCCCGACCAGATTACGATCAAGCGTTATGTGGCAAACAAGAACGGTCTTCTTTTCCCGGAGGGCGATGTGGTGGAGCTAAAGGAGTGTTTGACAAAGCTGGCTGGTAATAATGAGCTCAGGAATGAGATGGCTGAGCGCGGTGTAAAACTTGTGGGTAAGAAATATAGTTATAACGCTTCCGCCAAGAATTATTTGAAGATATATCGACGCTGCCTGGAACGATCGTAAGGAGAGAGTAAGCTAGTTGGTTGAATAGTAGATTGAGCTAATGGTAAGTGATGGAATAATGGGTGTTGAGATGTTGTATATGGCGTAGAGATATCGGGATGTTCGATATATCAATGGGATAGCAGGATGTTGTATATGTCGTTGAGATGGCAGGATGTTCTAAATGTCGCTGAGATGGCGGGATGTTCTAAATGTCGCTGAGATAAATGGATGTTCTAAATGTCGCTAATATAACAGAATGCATAAATGAATTAACGAAAATAAATCCCACATCCTGATAATTAATCGAAATATGCAACATCCCAGTAATTAATCACAAAATAGAACATCCCAACAATCAAGCGATACGTACAACATCCTAATAATGAATCGACACGTCCAACATCCTAACAATGAATCGACACGTCCAACATCCTAATAATGAATTGTAACGTTCAACATCTTAACAATTAATTGTAATATCCAACATCCACAGTCAACCATCTCTTTGAACTATCATTGATATTATGTCCCGGTTTCCCATGCAGATAAATATTTTTTCTGTTCAGGTGTCAATTTATCGATCTTAATACCCATGGTTTGAAGCTTTAGAATTGCTATTTTATCATCGATCTCCCGGGGCACGGGATGTACATCGATCGGTAATTTATCGCCTTTATTTTTTATATACTCTGCACATAAAGCCTGGTTCGCAAAGCTCATATCCATAACTGTTGGTGGATGTCCCTCGGCAGCAACCAGGTTGATCAACCGCCCCTCGCCCAATAGAAATATCCTCTTACCACTTTTCATCAAGTATTCTTCCACAAACGGCCGCACGCGGCGAATGTTTTTGGCCAGAGCCTTTAATTCGGGTATGTTTATTTCAACATTGAAATGCCCCGTGTTGCACACGATCGCGCCATCTTTCATTAATTTAAAATGCTCTTTTCCAATGATATTGCAGTCACCAGTGGCAGTGATGAAAATATCGCCAATTTTTGCGGCTTGTTTCGCCGTCATGACGGAGAAACCATCCATGGTTGCTTCAAGAGCACGCACCGGGTTAACCTCCAGAACGATCACATGCGCACCCAGACCGCTTGCGCGCATTGCCACCCCGCGACCGCACCAGCCGTAACCACCAACCACGAAGTTCTTGCCTGCAATCAGTACGTTCGTGGCCCGCAGAATACCGTCTATACTGCTCTGGCCCGTGCCGTAGCGGTTATCGAATAAATGTTTGGTATTAGCATCGTTCACTGCTATGATGGGATATTTCAAAGCTTTTTCGCGCAGCATACTGTTGAACCGTATTACTCCCGTGGTTGTTTCTTCTGTTCCGGCGATGATCGTGTCCAATAGTTCTTTGCGATCGGTATGGATCGTTGACACCAAGTCACCGCCATCGTCCATTGTGATATCCGGTTTGAGGTCGAGGACTTGATTTACGTGTTTGTAATATGTTTTGGTATTTTCGCCCTTGATCGCATAGACATATATTCCGAAATCTTTCACCAATGATGCGGCAACATAGTCTTGTGTGCTGAGCGGGTTGGAAGCGCATAATGCTACCTTGGCGCCACCGGCTTTTAAGGTTCGGGCAAGATTGGCCGTTTCCGTAGTGATATGTAAGCAGCCGCCTATTGTAAGGCCTTTCAGTGGTTTTGTTTTCTCGAATCTTTTCCTGATTATCCGGACCACCGGCATCTGCTGATCGGCCCATTCGATCTTTAATTTACCCTCTTTTGCTAATTTAATGTCATTAATGTCACTATTCATAAGATCACCTATCACCTGTGACGAATAAAGTGAAAAGATAAAAGGGTTTTGTTTTAAAAATAGAACATATATCATAAATATCATCAGTAAATACATAAAACATTGTACATTGTCCAAAAAATATATAACGATCAGCCACAATGTCCCATCATGAAACCCGTCAAGCTAGATGAGTCCGATATGCTAATACTTGACCATTTACAACGAGATGCTCGAGTTACAGTCCGCAGACTGGCAAAAATAACAGGGATCAGACCCAGTACGGTACATAACAGAATACAACGTTTGATCGCAACAGGTGTAATTCAAAACTTCACCGTTAAAGTCGACCCCGAGAAATTGGGTGAGAACCTAGCTGTATTCATGCTAGTAGCGGGTTCACTGGATAAATACTTCAATGATACTTTTTTGCAGAAAAAACAAATTTTGGAGGTTCACGGGATAACGGGTGAGTACGATCTATTACTGAAACTTCGATTCAAGGACATGAAACAGTTCAATAGATTTGTGATAGATTTCCGCGAACGGTTCAGCGACTCCATTACAAAAACCATTACCATGGTGCAAACTGCAGGGTTGAAAGAATAAAGAGCCATGGCCTTCGGCCGAGCCTTCGGCCGAGCCTTCGGCCGACCACTACGATCATTTAATAAATAAAATCGTTTGGTGAGGAGGGACCATTAATATGACTTATTGTTGAAAAACATTTGGTGAGGGGTGATAGAGAATTGGAAATTAAATACTCATTTCCATTCCCATGGTCATTAATAATAAATCACATTCCCATGGTCAGTAATAACAAATCACATTCCCATGCCCAGTAGTAATAAATTGCATTCCCCTCTTGACATTCTTACTTTTAACTTCTACTTTTAACTTTTAACATTTGACTTTAAAAAAATGCGTCAATCATTATTCTTTTTGCGAATCATTTTTTTATGTTCTACGCTGGTTTTCTTCCAATCATCCTTGTCAGATACCTCATCCAGGCCATAGAATGCATGTTGCTGAACTTCGGGTTTCTTAGTAACTGCATAATAAGGTATTGCAAATAAATAGACCAATAGAAATATCGCCATTATAACGACGATCACAACAAATGTGATACAAATTATTATCATCAATCCAAATAATATAATGGTGAAAAACATGATCATCAATAATACAGCAGTTAAAATACCGAAAAATAACAATATTCCCGTACCGATATCTTTTATAGCCATGGGTGACCAGCTACCTCAATTATTCTCAAAGTATATTATTGACCAAACAGACTAACTCCGGAACTACCCGAGCTCTGCCTGCTTTGCGGCATGAATGGTGTCAAGGCAGTTGCAAGATTATGTAATGTCATGGACTGGATAATGATCTTTCCGGGTCCGGTCAATATGGTGAGGAATAATCCTTCACCGCCAAAGAACGAGGTTTTAATACCACCTGCACGTTGAATGTCATACTGCACCGACGGTTCCCAGCCCACCACCGAACCGGTATCGATCTTAAAGACCTGTCCGGGCTTCAGGTCCATCTCGATGAAATCGCCGCATGCATGAATGAATACCATACCCTTGCCGAACAACCGTTGTATTATGAAACCTTCGCCGCCGAAAAATGCTGCGCCCAGCCGTTTTTGGAATGCCAGGTCCATGTCCACGCCGTTCTCTGCGCACAGGAACGCATCCTTTTGGCACATGAACTCCTTGCCAGGGCCGACCGTGATCGCCTTGATGGTTCCGGGCGCGTTACCAGCGAACGCCACAAGACCTCCACCGCCATGTGCGCGAAACTCGGTTAAGAAAAACGTCTCGCCCATGAACTTGCGTTTTATTCCCTTCCAGACGCCTCCACGCGCCTTGGCCTCCATTTCTACATTACCGCTCATATATACCATTGCACCCGCTTCGGCATACACCAATTCTCTTGGGTCTATCTCAAGAGTCACAACCTGAAGATTATCTCCAGAAATTTTGTATTCCATATTTAGCATCCTCCTGGTCGATCTGCAATTTTTTTTGATCAAAAAGTGAATTGTGTAATGAATTATGAATATATAATATTTTGATTTTTGACGTCGAGTTTCGAAACCGAAAGACGATTTCGTTAAAATGTATTTAATAAATGATAAATAGAAGTAGAAAATAAATCCGATCCCGAATTTGGATCGATCTAAGATATCATTCCATTATACTCGGGCTCGGGCTCCACTGCGTTAGGCTCTGTAGAAAAACCACTTGGCAGGCTCTGCTTATATTTCGTTGATTTAGGCTCGGGTGTAGATAAGATATTAACCCGAACCTATTTCAGCTAAAATAAATCAGAACCCGATCCTAATCCAGTAATAATAAATTAGATCCCGCTCCCGAGAGTACCGATGCAGGGCACATGGGCGAACAACTCGTAGTAGCGATGAACTTCCTTAATAAGAGCCGGATGAATCGAGAGGTTTACGTCCGGTTCTGTGAGAGCGTGGGGGTGAAATTCCCCCGCGCTACTCGACTCATAAGATTTATTAAAAATTAAGCAATTGGTCTTTGCACGGGACATATTTAAGAAAGTTAGTTTCAATTTGCCAATGCTGGAGGTTTAAAGATGGATAATACAAGTAAAATCGCAACAAGCGAAATATGTCAAAGATGTGCTAAATGTTGTAAGGAATTTGGAGAATTTGTTGATTATGATACCGCACTTAGATTCAAACTGCTGAATACAGATAAGATTGTAGTAGAGGAAATAAACACTAACAATGATATTTTTTATAGAGTCACCTATAAATTTCCATGTTCAAAACTGATAAAAAAGAGAGATGGAAAATACTATTGCTTATTGTATGAGAATAAAGAAATACCAAGACCTCAAATATGCAAGGGTTACCCAAACAACATCCCAATATCCTTAATAGAAACTGAAAAAAAAGAATGTCCAGCGTTGGCAAACTTTGCTAAAGCAACTTTTGGTTCGCAAAAGGAAACTAAAAAGAGTTTAACGGAAGCTGACGCTTCCAAAATTTCTGCTTAGGAGAAACTTAGTTAAACCCTATACCGTTAGGCAAAATCATGGGCGAACAGTGGCATTAGGTATAAGTGAAAAACATGAATATGAAAACGCTTAATAAAAAGCCTGTTCAAGAACTCAATCTATCACTAAAATTACCTCACGGATTGATATTTTCATTTGAGATATCAGGACTTTTGGAATGCAAAACGATCCTCTATCAAAATATTAGTTAATTCTCAAACAGGCTCTTATTTGCTTGCCTTTAATTACGGGGATCTTGGCTAGCCAGACTAATCTCTCTTCGATTCTCTGTCCATATCACGTTTCTTCACTTTATCCTTTCTCACCATTTTTTCTAGCACATTCATAGCCTCATCTGTGGCTTTCATCAGATTCCAGTCATGGGCTTTGGCATAAAAACTCTTTTTGGAGGCATTTAGTATGATCCTTATGCTATACTTACTCGCTCCAGTTTCAATATTGTATTGAGCCACATGCATCGAGAAAAAGGTTGGGACAGTAACCTTCGCAATCCGCTGCAATGAGTTCTGTATTATTGTATAGATGGAGTCAAATAATAAAGGGTTTTCTTCACTCAAACCAGTAATCTGTATATACATTTCTTCTCTCTTCATTGCACTTGCAATGTGTTCTATCAAATTCAACTGGGTGACCACGCCAACAGGTTTGTTATCCTCGACAACAATCACACTTGTTATACTATGCTCCGACATTAGTTGCGCGGCGTTTCCCACACTTGTGCCCAGGGGAGCCGTAATGGGGCGATGCATAACACTTTTAATTTCGATATTCGGGGGATAACTTTCTCCGTCACTCCATCCATTTTTTTCCAAGGTTTTGACACCCCAAAGATAAGGTGCAATATCCTTAATGCCAACTACTCCAGTCAACCTATCGTAGTCATCCACCACCGGAATAATTTGTTCATGCAATTCTCGAATCAAAGACTTTGCTTTGATTATTCCGTCTTTTTCTTTAACGCTAAGGGGATAGTGAGACATGATGGACTCAACGGAAACGTCTTTCAAGTCCTTTACAGAAGGAAGAACCTGGACAACATCGGTTCTGGTAACAATCCCTACGAGTCTGTTTTCGGATAGAACAGGTAGTGCCCTTACTCCAGATATTAGCATTTTTTCAGCCAATGCAGACAGATTATCATCTTCTGTTACTTCCGGGGGAATGGAGAGCAAGTTACGAACTCTTGCGGTCATGGGTAAATTTCTTCTTTTAATAATGGAATCAAAACTCACCAATCCCATATATATACCGTCACTATCCAAAACAGGAATTTCGTGAAAAACCTGCTTATTCATCTTTCCAATAACCTCTGAGAGTAGACTATCGCAACCAACGGTTACGATTTTAGTAACCATCAGGTCTTTTGCACTAATTTCGTCCATACTGAGATTCTTAGCCATATTCTCACAATCGATAGGATATGCAATTAAAGTTAAATATCTTTGTATAGAATGAAATATAACATTAGATTGCCAGAAAATAATAAGTATAGATATTGCCCAATGCCTTTTTAAGGTAAGATCTTGCCCATGACTCTGCGGCTTCCTTCGGAATCCTTGCCCTCCCTCCTCACCCCCCAAGATGCCCCACCAGCCCCCGCATATAGGGGGCAAAAACGTCAAATGCAAATACAACAAAAACACACACCGATTATGAAAAAACACGTGAGGACTTTACAAAAACCAAAAA
>JAEHCK010000137.1 GCA_020696345.1 Thermoplasmata archaeon
ACCATTTGTCAGGCCGTTTCCATTGGTGAGGCCAATACCATTTGTCAGGCCGTTTCCATTGGTGAGGCCAATACCATTTGTCAGGCCGTTTCCATTGGTGAGGCCAATACCATTTGTGATCCCGTGTCGGACCCCTGGTAGAATGCCTCTAAATGCACCCTTACCTTTGCCTTTACCTTTACCCTTACCCTTTACTTGCCCTCGAAATGATCCACCGTTTGTTAACCCCGTTCCATTAGTCAAACCATTTCCATTGACCAGCCCGAAACCGGGCACTAATCTTCTATCATTCACCATACCGCGGCCGTTCACCAGGCCTACGGGTACCTTTTTTGGTGTTTTTCTTAAGATCGATGATATTTTGGGTCGAGTAAACACTGGTGGTTTGTGTCCGATCATTCCGGGGTCAAAGGTTGATTTTTCTCTGGCTTTTTCTTGTAGTTGGGAATATGTCTTACTCGACTGTTGTAGCATCTGTTTTAACTTTTGTTTGCGTTCGTATTCGGAGGTATCCACACGCTTTTTTTTCAATTCAAACATCATATCCTGGTCAAGCTTCGTAATGGCTTTGTTCAGGTCACGGAGTAAATCCTCATCATCAACCTTTTCCTCTTTTATCTTCTTCTCTTCATCACCAATTGCCACGCCCTTTTTCATAAACTCCTTGGCCATGATAGATTCTAGTTTCTGGGTCTTTTCTATCAATTCTTGCAGTAGCGCATCTTCGTCGGCCATTGGTTTCTGCGGTAAGGATGGAGATGGTTTGACCTTTTTCGTTTCACCCACTCTTAGCCAGTCATCACCCGTTTTTTTACCAAGCGCCATCCAGCGTTTCTTAAAATCTCTGGCAATACCGCCATTTTGTGAAGAGTTCATTTTTCTCTTTGCCAAAATAGTGCTGACGATCTGATCCTTTGTCCAATAAGATTTGACATCTACCCCTTCCTTTTTAGCTTGTTCTACCAGGGCGGTCTTAAACATTGCCAACAGTTCTATTTTGGACTTGACCATTATTTATCATCTCTTAGCGCCGGACTTTTTCCCACGATCAATGCTTCATTCATGCAGTTTAGGGGGTTAACAAGAATTTCCATAAAAAATATAAAAAAGGGTTTATTTTTCAAACAACCAGTGATCACCAAATTCCAAGCTCTTCGTTTTCCATTTTATTAATACACATGTATAAAATAACGTTGCATTAAGTGATATATAAGCGTTATCTAATCTTTCATGACATTACACTTAGGCTTTCGGACATATATCATGGAAATCCCGTTGTATTCGTATATTATTGCCAGTGAACAAAAAAAGGTAGAACAGGGAGAAGATGATAATTAGATGGGATGTTGATTGATAGATACCTTGATTCATTGTTGATTGACAGATACCTTGATTCATTGTTGATTGACAGATACCTTGATTCATTGTTGATTGACAGATACCTAGATTCATTGTTGATTGACAGATACC
Source organism: Thermoplasmata archaeon (assembly GCA_020696345.1). Lineage (GTDB taxonomy): Archaea > Thermoplasmatota > Penumbrarchaeia > JAEHCK01 > JAEHCK01 > JAEHCK01. Next base: position 1,471 of record JAEHCK010000137.1, read on the forward strand.
TAGATTCATTGTTGATTGACAGATACCTAGCTTATAAAATAAATTCCAGGAATCACCTCAGCCCGGCAACTGTTCAGCATCAACCCATCCAGGTATCTGCTCAGCATCAACCCATCACGGTATCTGTTCAACACCAACCCATCCAGGTATCTGCTCAGCGCCAACCCATCCTGGTATCTGTTCAGCATCAACCCAGCACGGTATCTGTTCAGCATCAACCCCGCCAGGTATCTGTTCAGCGCCAACCCCGCACGGTATCTGTTCAGCATCAACCCAGCAAATTATTCCTCATCTTCTTCTTCAGGATATGGATGAAAATTAGAGAATCCAGCCGTTTGTTTACTTATGTCAAATATTAGTTCGCCATCAGTTGGATACATATCGTGCACAAGATTGACTATGTACTCCACGTTTTGATAAGTCCTATTTGCATATTCCGGTTTATCAGATAATGATTTCAGAACCCAGAGGTTATCAGTAAACAAACCCGCATCCGAGAAAAAGATCACTTTACCATCATTAACCGGTACTTCCAAAATGAACGGTATGGGTCCGGGTTTATCTTCGGCGTCGATCTTGTTATTATCATTTTCATCCAATACGCTCATGACCTTGTCTGGTTCTTCACTCGACCTGGCAAGGATATTGACATTTACATTTTCAAAATATATGTTTAGCTGTGTGTCAGTATCTTCAATTATATATGTACTGGCGCCATCCATTATCTTCCATTGTTGGTCGTTTTCTTTGGTGATCTTTGCATTACTATTTAACAATACATCATTGTCCTCAAAGACAATTCTCAGAAGATCACTAACAGTGCCTTCTTTCAGTTCTTGCCTATAGTGTGGTTCAATGTTAAACAAATGCCTTTGAGGATCTAGTCCGAGCGGTGAATGAGCAAGGATAATAAATGAAGTCTCGCCTGAATCAACATCAACCGGAATAAATGTATAATTATAATCAAACATCCTGTCAAGAATTACATGTTCACTGTATTCAATATCGAATTTTTCGGCAAGAGGGTTAATATTACCGGCAACATCCCCAGCCACTAACAGCTTTCCACCGCTCTCGACAAAACTGTATAACGCCTCAGCCTCCAATTTATTGAACGGCTCGTCAATGCCTACAACTATGTACAACGTATTGTCTGGGTCCGAGATGTCATTAATAAATTTTGACCCAACCTCTTCTTTATACGTCACCTCGAAATCATATTCGAGAAATTCATTGAAATAAGATAGATCCCACCATTGACCCTCAGGCTCCGGGGCATCATTTTTATCATCTCCAAAACATAATGATGTGTTCAATGTAATTATTATTAGAACCACGATTAAGAACTGAACCTTCTTTTGCATTTATTCACCAACAAGAATTGAGATCATCAAACCTGATATGTTCATATATAATAAACAATGATAATAAGGTTTACGACTGATAAAAATGAATGTTCAATATGCAAATTGGTTCGAGCTAAAAATTCTTTACAAAGAAATGATCGTAAAGAAGGAATTTTTATCTCTGGAATAATGGATAAAGTAGGTGGTCTATCGGTCTGCTCGTCTACTGGTCTATCAGTCAATTAGTCACTAGTTCCTAGATGCTAGTTGCTAGTCGACCACCCGACTAGCTGACTGTCGACTGACTGACCAGTCGACCATCTCGTTGAACCAAAATTATTATTCTATCTAATCAAAACATTTAAGAAGTAATAAGGATAATAATCAGCAGAAAAATTAATGGGTATTGAAACCTGAGTTGCAGGAAAAGGTAATAATTATGAAACGTGGGACCACCATAACAATTACTGCGGCATTTTTTTTATTACTCATAGTATCCTCATATTTACCGCTTTGTATATCCACAACTGATAGTAATATTGAGTGTTCAATGCCAGTTAATAAAAGTAACAAGAAACTACCTTTGAGTTATGGTTTCTTTACTGAAAACATGGGTCAGTGGAACAGCGAGATATTGTTTCTGGCCGATACCTCGTTTGGCCATGTTGGTTTCGGCCGTGGTGCTGTATATTATGACCTTATTAGATTTGAAGGTCAGGCAGATACGATGAGATCGATCGCGAACGACCGAGTTATGCTGGATGGAGTGAAACGAGAAAACGAGGATCTGCCCGAATTCGAGCGAAACATCGTAAAGCTCAGCTTTGATGGCTCTAATAATGTGCATCCAATTGCTACTGAACCGTTGGAATATAAAAGTAATTTCTTCGTAGGCAATGATCCCGCAGACTGGGTCACCGGTGTAAAGAATTACCGTAAGGTTGTATATGAAGACCTCTGGGAGGGTATAGATATTGTATATTATATCGATCCGAACGGTTTAAAATATGACTTTATACTTCATCCTGGCGCGGACCCGGATCTGATACAGATCGCAGTGGAAGGGCACAGCGCTTTGACCCTGGAAAACAACGCCCTGATGATAGATACACCCCTGGGTGTGCCGCTCATGGATGGTGGTTTGGATATATTCTACGCCGATGCTCCGAGAGAACAAATCGGAGGTAGATATAAGCTGCTAGACGATAAAACATATACTTTTATCCTGGGCCCATATGATACAACGCGCCAGCTCGTGATCGACCCGTTGATATATTCAACCTTTATCGGCGGTTACAAGCAGGAGTCTGGCATGTGTGTTGCCGTGGACGCTGACGGAAATGCATTCATTGGCGGCACAACCAAATCCATGGACTTTCCAACCACACCGGGAGCGTATAAGGAAACCACCGACTACAGCTCTTATGATATATTCGTACTCAAGCTGAACCAGGAAGGATCTGACCTGGTATATTCCACATATATACTCGGATCCGAAAGTGAAGAATGTTGGGATCTCGCAATAGACCCTAATGGAAATGCATATATCACCGGAGGTACTGACTCGCCCAATTTCCCGACCACACCTGATGCTTATGACCGGTCCAATAACGGTGACAATGATATATTTGTGTCGAAATTGTCACCTTCAGGGTCGGAACTCGTTTATTCCACATTAATAGGTGGGTACAATAACGATTGGGGTGACGGAATATCCATAGATGACTCAGGTAACGTTTATTTGACCGGTGGCACGAACTCAGTAGATTTTCCAACAACCCCAGGTTGTTTCCAGGATGCCTATGGCGGTGGTAGCTACGACGGTTGGGTTTTGAAATTCAACAGCTATCATACATTGAACTATTCCACATTCGTTGGTGGTAATGATTATGATTACGGTTTTGATATCGCCATCGATGGCAGTGGTAACGCCTATGTCACAGGTGAAACCGATTCGCGTGATTTCCCAAACACCACAGGTGCATACCGTCCTGATTTTGTGGGAGTGTACACCAACATATTCGTGGTCAAACTGAATGCATCGGGTACTGGCTTGAATTATTCAACCTTCATTGGCGAGGGCCGCACCTGGGAGATGGCACTGGATACACAAGGCAACGTCTATGCTGCCGGTGAAAGCGTATCCAAGGACTTTCCAACCACACCTGGTGCATACGATAGGACTTATGCCGACTGGGAAACCGGGTATGAGGAAGGTATCCTGTTCAAATTGAACTCCGCAGGCTCCGACCTGGTCTATTCTACTTTCATCGGTGGTTCGAGTTATGATGTTTGCCGCAGTTTAGCGCTGGATGGCTCGGGCAATGTTTATATGGCCGGTTACACATGGTCTGAAGATTTTCCCATCACCACGGGGGCATATGATAATACCAGTAATTACGATTTTGATGGTTTCGTGATGAAGATCAACCCATCGGGCGTCGAGGTTCTATATTCAACGTATTTTGGCGGTTCCAGAAGCGACTCCATCTATGATATTGCTCTTGATTTGAACAGGAATGCATATCTTGTAGGAACCACTGCATCATATGATTTTCCAACCACCGCGGGGGCGTATAATAATACCCACTATAATAATTACGACGTGTTCGTGTTCAAATTAAACTTCTCGGACCAACCGTCACCGCCATCGGCACCATTATGGCCATATATAGTTGTTGAGGACAGCCAGGTAAATCTAACCTGGAACCCGCCCCTGGCAAACGGCGGCTCAAAGATATTGGGGTATAATATCTATCGAGGGAACCAAAGCAATCAAAAGAAATTGCATGCCGAACTTGGCAATGTATTGATATATAACGATACCCAAGTGACCAACGGTATTAGATATTACTATCAGATAACTGCATATTCCGCAGTGGGTGAGAGCATTTTTTCCACTGAGATAAACACCACAGCATGTTCATTCCCCTCGCCGCCGAGGAACCTGCGTGTGAGAAACGGCACGGGCTATGTGAACCTGACCTGGGAGGCGCCGCTGGATGACGGCGGTCTGGAAATTTACACTTATTATATACGTCAGCGCAAAATACCTGGAACGACAATAAATATTTTTGTTCGTAGTGGTGGAACATTTTATAATAATTCCAATGTGCAAAACGGAGTAAAATGTCGGTACTGGGTAACGGCATGGAACGCATTAGGCGAGTCAGGGCCCAGCAACGAGGTTATCGGCAACCCGGCGTATAAACCAAAACCACCCAAAAACCTGGAGAATGCAACAGGGTACGGTTATGTTAACCTGACCTGGCAATCGCCAGATAGTAACGGCGGCTCTGAGATCACAGAGTACCGTATATTCAAGTACGATGATCCAACCGATTACCGTAACCACAGCAACTATACATTCATCGGTTCAGTCAACGGCACTACATGGCATTATAATGATTCAAATGTGACCAATGGTGAAATGTATCATTATCATGTTCGGTCAGTTAACGACATTGGCACATCCGGTCCCAGCGAGATCCATAACGTAACCCCTTTGGGACTGCCGTTGCCGCCGAAATATATGCTATGGCATTCGGGCGACTGGTTCGTGAATTTTACTTGGTTTGCCCCCGACGATGACGGTGGGACAAATATCACGGGATATTCGATATATAGAAGTAATGTAACAAATTCTACGGGAAATAGATCTTCCAACACCACCATGGAACATATCTCGGTTCTTGATTCTGTCAATGCTACTACATTTTCCTACAATGACACTTCTGTTATCAACGGAAATAGCTATACATATTTCCTGACCTCACGTAATAGGATCGGTGAGTCAGTCTTCAGCGAGGCTTTCAGGGCATTCCCCATGGGGCCGCCGGACCCACCAGGGGTTGTCAATGTATCGGCAGGCGACGGGGTCGTAAATATATCTTGGAGCGTTCCTGCTTACACTGGCGGTACAGATATAACCGGGTATAAGATATTCCGCGGTAACGAATCGGAGATGACACTTCTAGTACAGGTGGACTCAGATATACACATATATCTGGATACCGCAGTTGCGAACGGTAGAAGTTATAACTACTACATTATCAGCGTGAACTCGGAGGGCGAGTCACAACCCGCCTACGGCATCAGTGTGATGCCCCGTGGGCCGCCCGACCCTCCCTGGAACGTAACGGCGAGTGGTCATGATAGCTTTGTGCAGTTGTCCTGGAATGCGCCGGAGAATGACGGTGGGGCCAAGATCATCAAGTATAAGATCTACCGGAGCACAGGCACCGGTCTCGGTAATGAGACGTTTCTCGGTTTTACGGTTGCACCGGAGCTGTCCTATGGTGATCACAGTGTCACCAACGGGCAGGAATATTATTACTATATAACCGCCGAGAATATATTAGGTGAGAGCGAACCAAGTAAAATTGTAAATGCCACACCGGAAAAAGAACAGACCACAAATGGCGGATCGGATGAAAAAAGTACTCCTGACAATTCCATGGTGGTAGCCGGGTGGCTTGTGGCATTGATTATTGTTGTAATATTGGTTGGATATTGTTTGCTCAGATTCAGATGGAAGATGATCGGCCCGGAAGCGAGAGAGGAACGTGAATCGCGAGAGAAGCTTGAATATAAGTTAATTTACCAACCTGAACAAATAAAGAAAGCAGATAAGCCACAAACTGAAGGAACTCAAGATTTTCAACCAATAAAAATAAAAAAGATAACTGAAGAATTCAATAAAGAAAATAATAGTCCTTCTTCCGATATAGGGAAAAAGGAAAAATTATAAAAAAACTATGATGAGGGCCAAATCCAAACTCTAAATCTAAAATCCAAAGGAAACACCAACTCCTAAACTCAAAATACATTTAGGATTTTGATTTTAGTGTTTCCTTTGGGTTTTGATGTTTGGATTTAGGATTTCACTTTAACCAAAAACAACTATATGGCTGTCTTCAAATATGAAAAAGTGAGATAATAATTAATTGAATATTAGGTGTCATGATGGAATTGTCGGAGTTTAAGAAGAGATCGATATCTACATTTCTTATATTTTCTCTAATTAGTATTGGATTTGTTGGTTTACTGTTTTTTGAGGATATTATTGATGAGACTACGGTTACTGGCTCGATCATTAATGTAAATGATGATGGTGGTGCAGACTACACAAGAATACAAGATGCGATCGATAATGCCAGTTCAGGAGATACGATAAATGTCTGGGCGGGGACATATTATGAAAATATTATCATAAATAAATCAATAACATTGATCGGGAATAGTCCTGGAAATACTACAATTGATGGTAATGAAAAAGGTCACGTAATATTTATTACTTCAGATTGGGTGAATATTTCTGGATTGACTGTCAAAAATAGCAGTCAAAATATGCCTGTTTTTTATGCAGGGATTAAATTAGATAATGTTGAAAATATTACAATCAAAAATAATAACTGCTCAGATAATTTTGGTGGAATACTTCTTAACAATTCGAATTCGGTAAACATTAAGAACAACATTTGTAATAATAACTCTTGGCATGGGATGAACGGGATATATTCCAATAGAAATAAATTTATAAATAACACATTTGAGTTTAATGGTGCTAATGGTATTGATCTCTTTAAATCCAGTAGTAACGAACTTATCAATAATAAATGCAATTCAAATAACCAAAGTGGGATTGGACTCCAACAAACAAAATCTGTTTCTGTAATAAATAATACATGTTCAAATAATAAACACGGTATCGAACTGGGTTATTGTGATTCAAACAATATTGAAAATAATGTCTGCAATTTCAATGAACAATACGGTATTCTACTATGGGATTCCAACCAGAATATTATCGGAAATAACATCAATGAGTTCAATAGTGATTATGGAATTTATATTTCTGGAGCAAATAATAACACGATCAGTAACAATACTTTAAATTCTAATGTGGATTCGGGCATTTCAATATCTTTTTCGAATAATAATACGATCGAAAATAATAGTTTCAGCGGAGATAATGGGTATATATTTTTAGATTTTTCCAATAATAACCATATTACAAAAAACACGAGAAATTTGGGTGATGGTTTAGTAATTTCTATTTCAGGATCGGATCAAAATTATATTACATATAATGAGATCTCAAAGATCTCAATTGGCAATTCTGAATTAAACTATGTCGCTGACAATACTTTAATAAATAGGGGGATTTCTCTATATAATTCAAACTCGATCACTATAATGAACAATACCTTTTCCTCATATGGGATAAAGATCTGGGGTGATTCGCTTTCAAATTGGAACTCTCATGAGATAATAAATAATACTGTCAATTCAAAACCGGTTGTTTATTGGAAGAACGCAAATGGCGGCACTCCTCCAGCAGATTCAGGTCAAATTATACTCGCAAATTGCACAAATGTCATCGTGGAAGATCATAACATCTTTAATGTTTCATCAGGTATTGAGCTCGGTTTTTCAAATAATAATACTATCAAAAATAATAATTTGAGTAAAAATCTGGAGGTGGGGATATATCTTAGAAATTCAAACGATAATATCATATTAAATAATACGTGCAAGAATAACTATGTAGGGATATATTTAGAGTTGTCAGATTCAAATATTATTAATAATAATTTTTATTCAGATAACGCTTGGGGAATTTCAATATTTAGATCCAATTCAAATGTTATTAAAAGAAATATAGTTAATTTAATCACTGATCGTTCAGGTTTAATAATCTACGAATCGGATCTGAACATTATCTCTGAAAATAATATGTCGTATAATCAAGAGGGTATCAGTCTTACTGATTCTAATTCAAATTATATTTTTAACAATTCTTGTAATTCAAATAATTTGTCTGGTATCGATGTGATCGGTGAATCAAATATTGTTGAAAATAATGTATGTAATTCTAATAATTGGTTTGGTATCGAAGTGATCGGTGAATCAAATATTGTTGAAAATAATGTATGTAATTCTAATAAATTTGGTATCAGTATTCGCTCTACTTCTAATTCAGCTATTAGTAATACATGTAATTCAAACAATAGATCCGGTATCATCGTTATTTTTTCCAATTTAAGCACGGTTTTCGATAATACATGTAATTTTAATGTTCAAAACGGGTTGATGATATACAATTCAAGTCAGATCACGGTTAGACAAAATAATATTTCTTATAACAAAATCGGCATTAATATTAGCTTAAATTCAAACAATAACAATATCTTTGAAAATATTATTTCATTTAATACCGAGATAGGATCATTGATAAATTCTGATTGTAATAATAATTATTTATATCATAATTTTATCATTTCAAATAAACAGCAAGCGATTGATAATGGCACCAATTTCTGGAACAATAGTAACAGACGGGGCAATTACTGGTCAGATTATACCGGTCTTGATAACGGCGCTGCCGGTCGAGTTGCAGGCAACGGCATCGGTGATACGGATATCCCGCATCTTGGCTTAGACTATTATCCTTTCATCAATTCTTCAGGATGGCTGAGCCAAAACTATACCAGAGAAGATCCAATTTACAATGATTCCAAAGACAATGACACATTGAACGAAACCGGAGATGACCCATCCAGTTCCGAGGACGAAAACGTGGGCTGGTCGAATTTTAGAATTGCTATTATAATTTTCATAATAATTCTTGTAATTTCCATAATGGTGATAAATAGAAAGAAAAAACCAACCAAGGATAATGGAGAACCTGGTAAGATCAACAATAAATCGGAACATGAACCCACAAAAAATTCAAAAAAACCTAAGAAAATACAATAATTGAGGCCGACTAACAATCAATAAACAGTATCCCATGAATTTTTCATTGAAGTGTTCTTACAACTTTATTAGTTTCTTTAGGTCTCCTCCCGTTTTTTTATTCAAACATTTATGACCCTTAAGAATCTCTCATTCTCAATAGTTACTTATTTATATGATGATATCTCATTTTATTCAAAGCCTTCGCAATTTGTTTATAGTATTAATCTATTTACTATAAACGAGGCTATCTAATGAAATTCAGACCCTATGATCAAGCACAAACAACATTTGTGAATCTTAATTATCGGAAAATCCTTGGTGAGGATTCTGATGTTGTTTTGATAAATGATATAATCGAATCGTCGGATTTATCCTCAATCGAGACCAAATATGTGGAAGTGGGAAATCTCGCATTTGATCCCAAAGCAATGATGAAGATTTTTGTTTATGGCTATTATAAGGAGTATTTTGGTGGAAGACCACTCCATAGGTGGAATAGCTCACAACATCGTGCACCCTTTTAGTTTTAAAATTAAGGCTCATAACATCGGTAACCCTTAAAATGACTGGCTATTTCTTGATGCTTCCTTGGTGAAGTATCATGGAATATACAATTAAAGAAGAGGAACGTA
>JAEHCK010000207.1 GCA_020696345.1 Thermoplasmata archaeon
TAGAATATCCATAAATATCCTCTCGAAATTGTAACGAGGCCAACGTCCTCGCACCATAAATTCATCAACGGCGAGGACTCCGTGGATGCGCCGCCCTGAGCGAGGGTTACGATCCCGAGCGAAGGGTTGCGAGCAAAGTGATCAATTTCATGTGAGGGGTCTACAATCCACTCATCAATGACCCCGAATGTTGAAAATGAGGTGGCGCAAACCGTTTATACTCGGAAAACAATCGAAGGTTTGTAGGGCCGGACTTGGCGGCGAGCGGAAAATATTAGTGGTTGGAGGCAATTAAAACGAAAAATACTAATCATTGAATATTAATATACATATGGAGATGAAATAATGGCCTCGGTTAGAATCAGGGGCGTTGGTGCAAAAATCAGCGATATAAAAGTCCTTGAAAAAGCTAAACAAATTCGTGACACATTTGGAAGTGATTTGAAAATAATAATTGAAAAAAATCACATAACAGTAGAGGGCAAAATGTCACATGATATAAGGAAAAAAATCGATCAAATTTTAGCAAGTTGATTTAATGGGCAGGAAATATACAAGAGTGAAAGTCTTTTTTAATGATAATTGTGTTGAAAATCTTAATGCATTTATTGATTCAGGTTCTGATTTAACAATAATTGGAACAAAGGTAGCAAAAAAACTGAAAATTAAAATGCCAATTATTGAGCGACAATGGACTGCTTCAAATGGAGATGAACGGCAGTCTCCAATAATTGAGATAAATATTCAAGCAGAAGATGATGAAAAAGAAATTTTCCTTGATGAAGTATTAATCGATGATGGTCCATTAGATGAAGAAAATAATCAAGAAGTGGCTTTATGCCACATTTTTTCCGTAGACGGTGCGTTGAAATTCATGAAATTATTAAATAAATTGAATTTCAAGGTCCGAAAAAAAACCTAAGGGTTTTTTTCTAGTTTGCGTGAACAGAATCGATAACAAGGCATTAATGGAAAAGGGTTTGTTGAGAGCGATGCGGCCGAGGGTTATAATCGACGACCAGCATAGGAGAAGGGTATAAGTCGACATCGGGATCAATATCAAGTTTGTGCAATACATTGAAATACTTGTAAATCAATGTAATACACTGTGATAACATGTCTGTTTCTGTTAGTTTAAGATTACCTGATGAAGTAGTAACCCAGCTAAATGAGGTCGCAACTAATATTGATCGTTCCAAATCATACTTGATAAAAAAAGCAATTGAACGATATTTAGAAGAATACGCTGATTATCAAATTGCCTTAGATCGGCTGAACGATAAAGACGATGAGATCATCTCTTCAAAAGAAATGAGGAAGCGACTTGCAAACCAAGATCGAATATAAATCATCGGTATTCAATGATCTCAAAAAGATCAGAATGCCCGAAGCTGCAAGGATCATGGATAAGCTTGAAAAAGATCTGAGGTCTGATCCGAACAAAGGCGAACCTCTCAAAGGTAAATTCAAAGGCATGTTCAAATTTAAAGTAGGTGATTATCGAATAATATATGCGAAAGCGAGAGACAGTATATTAATTCTCAGAATTGGACATAGAAAACATGTGTATCGGTAAATGCCAAATTTAGTATTATATCAAACTCGAAATCATAAATACGAAATCCTAAACAAAATCTAATCCCTAAATTCCAAATAAGAAAAAAGTTTGAAAATTTAATATTTCGAATTTAGGATTTGTTTCGTATTTAGAGATTCGATTTTAGGATTTCACATAATTTATATTAATCAATAATGAAAAGGGTTCAGCACAAACCGTTTATACTCGGAAAACCATCAAAGGTTTGTAGGGGCGGGGCTTGGCCAAGGTAAAGATTTCAAATAATAAACAGGGAATAATAATGAGATTAGCTTTACTTGCGTATTTATATCGCCGGATTGCAGGCAGTAAATACAGAGCTAAACAAGAAGTAAAAGAAGCTGAAAGAAGAGCGAAAAATATACCAAAAGAATTTGATTATTATTGTCCACATTGCTTATTACAAACTAATGGATATTCAAAAATATGTCCACAGTGCAGGAGTAAAAGATTAGAAAAAACAACAGAAATCGAGTTTAAAAAGATCTCAAATTAACCATGATGAAGGTGATCACATAAGCTATCTTACTTTAGGAGATGCAATGAACCGCATTACCGAGCCCGCAGTACGCTCAGCCATTCGTGCACTCGAATTACGATCGGGCAGCCATGGGCTGGACGCAGGATGTGGTATCGGTAATCATACATTATGGCTGGCTGAAGCGGTGTCTCCCGGTGGACATGTTACCGGAGTGGACATTTCCGATGAATGCCTGTTGAAAGCTAAGGAAAAGGCAGGTAAGAGCGATATTCCGGGGCAAGTGTCGTTTCAGACGGGAGATATTTACGATCTTCCCTTCGAGGATGATACGTTTGATTGGGTCTGGAGCTCCGATGTGCTCTATCTCTGGCTAATGGGAAATAGAGGTTCCGAGGGACCTTTACCGGTAGTAAAGGAACTCGCAAGAGTGGTCAAAGCCGGTGGAACGATCGCTTTTCTTTTCTGGTCATCTCAAAAGCTGCTTCCAGGTTATCCTTTACTGGAGGCCAGACTGAACGCCACCGAAGCAGCGAACTTTGTGGGTCCACATGGCATACCTCCGGAACTACATCACTCTCGCGCCCTGGGATGGTTCTTCGGGGCTAACCTCAAAGAACCCAAAGTTCGATCATTCATCGCTGAAGTTCAGGCGCCGTTTACTGATGAAGTACGAAACGCTCTAACCGGGACATTTAAAATGTTCTGGGAAAAGGCGAGAGCCGAGGTTGCGGATGATGTGTGGTCAGAGTACCAACGCCTGTGCAACCCCGGGTCTTCTGATTTCATCCTTAACCTTCCGGACTACCACTGTTTTATCACATATTCTCTGTTTTATGGTGTGGGAATAGGATGATAATTTGATGAATTGATGTTGGATTGATAATTTGCCGAATTGATGTTGGATTGATAATTTGATGAGTTGATGTTGGATTGATCAAGAAATCGACATCCCATCAAATTATCATGAAATCGACACCCAATCAAATTATCATGAAATCGATATCCTATTAAATTATCAAGTAATCGACATCCCATCAAATTATCATGAAATCAACAAATCTACATAAGTGGTGTTTCAATGAATGAAATGAAACCGGTTCTTGTGGCTCCCTGTGGAATGAATTGTAATCTTTGTAGTAGGTATCTCGACCCGTCGAAGGTCCCATATCCGAATTGTCCGGGTTGTCGACCACGAGGCCGCGGGTGCATTCATAAAAGAGGCTTATGCAAGAAGCTGCGAAAAGCCGAACTTGCCTTCTGCTATGAATGCGAAGACTATCCATGTGAAGATCTGAAAGCACTGGACAAGAAATATCAGAAGAATTACAATTGCAGTTTCATAGAACATCTGGACTACATCAAAAAGCACGGCATAGAAGAATTTCTGAAAATTGAAAAAGAAAAATACAAATGCCCGAACTGCGGACACTACATCTGCGTACATAACGGGAAATGTTACAACTGCAACATGAAGCTCCAAGGGGATCAATAACTCAACGACGTGTTAAAATCTATAAAGTTATAATACATAGGGTTTGGCTAGGTAAATGAATTAAAAAGTTCGAAATTAATGATTCAATTGGAAATCCCAATAAGTACAAATAATCATTATCCTTTGGGATTTTGAATTTAGGATTTTCTTTGACTTTTAGATTTTGGATTTAGATATATTCTTTATCCACAATACTAAGATGTGCAAAAAATTAGAGAAGAAATTAATATATAGAACCTCCAGAGATGTATTGATCTATGAAATTCATTGGTAATTGCAAACCATTATGCATTGGCAGTTTGCCCTACACCGACCCCAAGATCGCTTGGCAGAGGATATTGGATAATTTTCCAGAGATGCCTTTTTGGCCGCAGTTACCCAAACGCAGTTATCTGGAAAATATGTATCTTCAGTTCAGTGAACACATGCCCGGCAGGAAGATCGATATGGACAACCAGCGGTTCTATATCGATATCCAGCAAGATCTACAACCCGAGATGGAACGGTTCTATAATTCATATATGTCTAACGATATCGACTATTTCAAGATCTCCAGGGATTATTGTGAAGGCCTCTATGCCGGACTTGAATTGTTCGATCAAGATGAAGATAAATTTGCAGATGCTGAATTCATCAAGGGCCAGCTGACCGGTCCGATCAGCTTCGGATTACAGGTAACAGATGAAGCAAAAAAACCAATACTTTACGATGAAATGCTTCATGATATCCTGGTCAAAAACTTACAGCGCAAGGCTCAGTGGCAGGAGCGGATGCTGGGGAAAATAAATCAAAATATCATACTCTCCATCGATGAACCGTATCTGAGCTCGGTTGGCTCGGGAATATTGAACCTGGACCGAAACCAGGTGATCGAGGACCTGGAAACTATCTTCCAGTCATTAAATTGCGTCAGAGCGACACACTGCTGTGGAAATACCGATTGGTCGTTATTGATGGCGACCTCCGCGGAGATACTGTTATTTGACGCTTATAATTATACGAAGAATGTTGCACTCTTTGCACAAGATCTTGAAGAGTTCCTGGCCCGGGGTGGATGCCTTGGTTGGGGGATCGTACCATCCATAGGCGCCGACCTGGATAATGTAACTATGGAGATATTAGTAACTCGTCTGGAGGACGGAATTAAACTTCTAGAGAGTAAAGGTCTGGACCGTGACCAGATCTTACAACAGAGCATGATCACACCCGCATGCGGTCTTGGGAATCTATCGCAGGCTCAAGCGGAAACCGCCATGAAATTGACGAGATCGATCTCCGAGTTCATGCGTGAGAAGGATGGACTTAAATAGTTCTATATAGCGTTGAGATGACGGGATGTTCTATATATCGCTGAGATGACAGGATGTTCTATATGTCGTTGAGATTTCAGGACGTGGGATATGTCGTTGAGATTTCAGGACGTGGGATATGTCGTTGAGATTTCAGGACGTGGGATATGTCGTTGATGCGATGGGATGTTTTTTAAATTTGAAATTAATTACCGAACATATCGGGATTGATAAAAATGAAATTGAAGTTTGAGGAACTAGAAATATGGCAACTTAGTATGGAGCTCACAGATGAAATATATACTTTATCTAATAAATATCCAGAAATGGAAAGATTTAATCTGAGGTCTCAATTGATCTCGTCAGTTACATCCATTCCATTAAATATTGCAGAAGGTAGTAGTTGATGTTATTATTGAAAAACTATATTATAAATTATCTGGTTTTGAAAAATCTCTCAAGCAACAATAGATCTTCTAAA
>JAEHCK010000149.1 GCA_020696345.1 Thermoplasmata archaeon
TTATTTTTCAAAGGAATTCTAAGCAAAGAGAATTTAATAATGTAAATTCTCTCGAGCTAAAAATTCTTTTAATTGGAATGTTATTAAATATAGAATTTTTACCCCCACAGCAAAAATGAAACTTAATTAATTTCTCATCTCATTTTTGTGTATGTCTTGGTGCTTGGAACTTGGAGATTATTTGGAATGTAGGGAGTGGAAGGTGAGTTGCGACAATTCTACAACCCACATCCATAAATAAGCAACAATTAATGTATGATGTAATTGTTAATTGCTGAGTGAGGGATTTGGGATGTGGGAAGTGGGAGGTGGGTTGATATTTTAGCGATAAGACCCGAATCCCACAAGCGAGTTAAATCATTATCGATTTAAAGCGTGCGAATCTCGAATCCCGGTGATGAATGACATTGACAATTTATTGATAATCACCAAGCGTCCGCATCCCTCTCGATTATAAACGATAACTCATCTCGAACAACATTAAAGTACCAAACATTCATTTCATGATCGTTAACAAACTCTCGGTTGGCATTATCTTCACCGAAAGCGTGTATCAGGGCGAGCTTGAGAAGGCTGAGGCGGCGATCCGGATCCTGAACAAGGAGTTTGGAATAGTTCCCGAACTTTCCAGCAACATCGTGAGCGATGCTGATTTTCTAACCGCCGGAAGAGAGATATTCAACAAGGACCTGGAAATATGCAGAAAGCTAATGCAATTGGAGATCGAGAAATAAAAGCGGTCATCATGGACATGGATAATACACTGTTCGATTTTGTGGAAGCAAAATTAAAAGCATGTAGTGCAGTGGTGCAGGTTGTAGGCCAGACAGATGAAATGGAGCTACTGGAATATTTCATCAAACACCCGAAAGACGTGGAAAGTCCGGAATGCATTAAAGATTATTTGAAGGATCATAAAAGAAACGATAATGATACATTTGAAAAATGTGTGGAACTCTATGAAAGGATCAAGATAGAAAATATACACACCTACCCTGGAGTCAAAGAAACCTTGGAAACTATCAGCAATTCAGAATTAAGATTCGCTATTGTCACCGATGCGTATAAGAGAAATGCTATGGCCAGATTGAAAAAGACAGGCCTCATAGAATATTTTGATCTTATAGTCACCGGAGATATCACGGGTAAAAAGAAGCCAGCACCGGATTCGATATTGTACGCATTAAAAAAGCTGAATGTACGTCCAGAAGAGTCTGTGTTGGTGGGTGACAGTCTAACAAGAGACATTGACCTGGGCAATAAACTTGGGATGGTCACGGTATATGCAGCTTACGGAGACAGAAATCTGTTCGAAGATAGAGATTGCAAAGCTGATCATGAAATTGATAATATAGCGGCAATATTAGAAATATTAGATTTGAGGTAACCATTAAGATATCGATACCTAAAATAGTAATAAAGATCATATAAAAAAACGCATAGCGCGCTCCCATGTCTCCGGTCACATTTCGCGACCCGAAATCAAGGAGTTGATCGAGAAAATTGGGCCAACGACCATAATTCCAGTACATACTGAGAGGCCGGAGGTATTTAGAGAGTTGGTGAGTGAAATTGGGAAAGATATCGAGATTATTTTGCCTGAACTGGGGAAAACTTATGTGTTTTGATTATAAATAGTGGCTGGGGCAAGGTTAACTGAATTAATGTATCAGATAAAGACTTTGATTGGAATGTATGCGTTAATAACGCATACTCTAAATATAATGCCTGCATTACTATTTATCATGGTCAAGAGTGGAATAAAGAAAATAATTGAAGATCAGGAAGTCGAAAAAGAAAAGATCGGAACAACTGAAAAGATTATTAAAAGAGAACAATTGGACCCCTGGCAGAGATTTGTACAAAATGATCTTATTAAAGTTACAATGGGTGTAAAAAGATCCGGTAAAACAGTATTCATTCATCTTCTATTAAAAAAACACAATTATGCATATGTAAACTTCGATGACGAGCGGCTCACATTCATTGAAAAAGATGATCTGAACGATGTACTTGAATCGCTGTATGAGATCTATGGCGATTTCGAGTATCTATTACTCGATGAAGTTCAAAATGTTCCAGGCTGGGAGCTATTCGTGAACAGGCTTCAGCGAAATAAGATCAAAGTATTCGTAACCGGTAGCAATGCAAACCTACTTAGCAAAGAATTATCAACACATCTTACGGGGAGATTCATTGAGATGGAGATCCTACCTTTTTCATTCAGAGAATTTTTATTATACCGCGGGATCGAAAAAATTAAAACCACCACTAGAGAAAGGGCTAGGCTTAAAAAAAACCTGGGGGAGTACATGGAACTCGGCGGATTCCCAGAGGTAGTAAAAGATCCGGAGATTAGGAATAAATATTTATCATCACTATATTCATCCATCATTACCAGGGATATAATAGCTAGATATAATATTAGATTCGTGAAAACATTTAGGGAGATGGCAACGACATTGATATCTAATTTTTCTCATACCATCACATTCAATAGATTAAAAAATATACATGGATTTAAAAGTATTCATACCGCTAAGAATTATGTAGAATATCTCTCTGATGCATATCTTATCTATATACTTGGTAAGTATTCACCAAAACCGAAGGAGATAGCCAATTCACCAAAGAAATTATATGTAACCGATACAGGATTGATAAATACACTCTCAGTTTCAGCCTCAAAAAATAAAGGAGATCTACTTGAGAATTTGGTGTTCCTCCAGCTTGAAAGAAAACGGGCACAAAACCCCAATATGGAAATGTATTACTGGCGGGACTATCAAGGTAGGGAGATAGATTTTGTAATAAGAATAGGTAAATCCGTGGATACCCTTATCCAGGTTACATATGCCTCAGATAGAGACGAGATAGATTCGAGAGAGATCAAAAGCATACTAAAGGGTGCAAGTTTGTTAAAATGCAAGAATTTATTAGTAATAACCTGGGATTATGAGGATGAAGAAATCATTGATGGCAAAAAGATTGTTTACACACCAGCTTGGAAATGGTTGTTGGGTTTAGATTAAAACAATAATTGGCTCTTTCTCAGGAGATCGAGAAGTAGATCTATAAACGGTCTCAGAGCTCCCTTTACCTGAGCAGCCAGTAGACAATCATAGTAATCAAATCTCCTTTCTAAGGGAATGTTTATCATTGGATATCCATTCTGATGAAGTATAAAATTCATTAACAGACGTCCTACACGGCCATTCCCATCTATGAAAGGATGAATGATCTCGAACCCGATATGGAAATAGGTGGCAATGACAATTGGATGGAGTTTCTTTTTATTCTTCGTATACCAGCTGAGAAGGTTTCTTATATCCAATGGAACATCCAACGGAGCCGGTGGAACCCAATCAACACCCCTAATATAGACCTGAACACTTCGAAATCGCCCTATCTGCGAATTTCGTTCGGGCTTGAGCGTGTCTCTCATAACAAGTTCATGCAATTCAAGAATAAATGCCCGTGTAATATCTCTATCGTAGGCCAAGAGTCGATCAAAAGCCTTCCTGTGGTTCAGTACTTCATTTATTTCTCTTAATGGTTTTGCTGAAGGAATGATCTCGTCGAACAACAATACAGCTGTCTCTTGTAAAGTGAGTGTATTACCTTCAATGGCTGTGGAGTCATGGGTGAATTGGGAGACAAATGTTTCGTATCGATTATCAAATGTAGCTTTAGGTTGCTTCAAATATTCCTTTCTTATCATTTCGAGTTCCAATACTTCATCCTCTGTGAGAAGTGCGTTTAAAACCCCTAGTTCAATATCAGCTTCCTTTTCAGCCTTGGTAAGATCTGTATTGTCCAAGTTAACACCGAGATATTTTTTTTTATTCTTGACCTTTTTATCTTGACGGAATGTTATGACTCTGTAATAATATTTCTTTCTGTTTCTCTCCTGAACCTCAGTGAAAGCCATAATAATATATATGTCTACATCACATAAATATCTTTCTGAGATGTAGACATACAAGGACGTGAAAATAGAACTGACTTATTGCTCGTCTCTCTCTTTCCCTTATTGTACCCACTAGCACTTAAATATTTGATGTGATGTGAAGGGATTTGGGATGTGGAATCCGGGAGGAGAGTTGATATATTAGCGATAAGACCCTAATCCCACAAGGGAACGAAGTTCCCGTCCGAATCCCACATCCCTACTCGGTTATTAGCGATGATTCATTGTAGAGTTGGGGCGGAAGGGCAACTCCACTGAAATTAAGCTTTGGGCATCGTAAAATGTAAAAAGTTAAAAGTGATCAGAACTTTTGACTGGGTAAGAATTCTGAGTTATTTGTAATGCATTTTTTAAGAATTCTTAGTTACAGACAATTTTTTTATAAAAAATTGTTGTGGTTTAAGATTTAACTTTTCAAATTTGACTTTAAAAAAATGCATTTGTTCGCATTTTATTTGTAAAGCATTTTTTATCATTTCAATAATTCTATGGCTTTTTGGATCTTCTCCAGAACCTCGGGTTGATCCGGGTCTAGATCCAGTGCCTTTTGCCATTGAATGATCGCATCCGAGTAATTTTCATCTTGGAAATATTCATTTCCACTTTCAATTGCATCATTGATGATATTTTCGGAATCCTCTTCTGCAGCCCTGCCTACATCTTCAGTTTCATTTTCAGTTTCATCTACATCTTCAATTTCATCTTCGATCTCACCTACATCTTCAATTTCATCTTCGATCTCACCGTCGATCTCACTGTCAACTTCATCAAGTTCGACACTGAGATCATCTTCCGTCAGTTCTAGGTCTTCCTCTTCATATTCATCTTCATATTCATCTTCTTCCAATGCGCTCTCGAGTAACACCTGATCTTTTTGCCCCATCTTTGTAGGAGTTTTGGATGTGAGTGTTGTTTTTGATGTGGATACTGTTTTTCTCTCTTTTTCCCCTTCTACTTGACCGAGCAGCGGTGGAGGTGTCGTGGTCGTGGTTGTGGTTGTGGCTGGTGCGGTGGTGGGTCCTCCTACTCCTGCCGCTGTATCTCCTGCTCCCGAACCGGGGGTTGGGACATGCCCGCTTGGGGGACCATCAACGTCGTCAAATAATATCTCATGTTCAATTGGTTTTGATTTTTTGCTCTCTGCTTCTTCGCGCTTCTTCTTACGGAAGATCAAGATTCCGATCATTAGCATAATAATGATCAACACTACGATTATTCCTATTACTGACAAAAATATTAAATTCAAATTATCCTTCTCTGAATCTCCATCTTTTATCGGCGGATGGTCTTTATTGTTCATCGGGTCAGTACCTGCAATGAATTCCTCCATATTTGTGAATTCATCTTCATCTGGGTCCGCAGTCGGCCCCACCTCGAAGATATGATATTCAGGATAAAAATGTTCAAGCTCCCACGAATCTAACAATCCGTCACTGTCGCTATCCTCGGGATGAGTATTGAAGCTCCAGGTCTTTTCCGCCTCTAAATGTTTGCCTGTCAGGTCCATGGCGGCTGTTGTTACGGTTACCGTGTATGTCTCATCATATTTGAGGGCAGTATCGGGTTCGAACACCAACTTATTGGTGAAGCTCTTCCATGAGAATTTACCCGTCACGGAATTACCCGCAGAATCATTTATAGAAAAGAAATCGATATTGTTAATATCATCTATCTTTATAGATTCATTAAACCGCACCGAGATCTCAGAGCGTAGGGCCTTGTAATCGACTTTGCCATCGGAACCAAGATCAATCAAATAATCTGGTATCACCAATACCTTCTCACCGTCCTCAGGGTTAGGGTTAACGGCAACGATCTTTGGTGGATAATTCTTTTCTGAAACATTCACCCACAGGTCATCACGTGCATAATTGCCCTGAGCGTCACGCACCGTTAATAGTATTATGTGATCACCGAACGTGTCGAATTTGAAACTGACCTTGTCACCTGTCAACGTCTGTTCAAGTTTTTTATACACAAATGTCCAGGTATAAGAGACTATACCTATATTGTCTGAAGAGGCATTACCATTGAAATATACGGTGGTCTCGGCCTCAATTGCTTGGTTTGGTCCGGCAATGGGGAACGGTTTATCATTATCAATAACTTCGATCGTAAATGGCTCTTCGGAATCATCATAGACTACCCTGTTTTTTGCATGATCAAAGCATTCAACATAATATTCATGATCTCGATCATCGATCGTTGTATTTATCCCGAGCTTTTCACTTGAAATGTAAAACCTGCCTGGTTGTGAATCGGATTCGGTCATATTCGCAATAATGGGCCAAACAACATCTCTTGAACCCGAGCTTGATCGTACGAATATTCTGGAAAAGTTAATTCCAACATTATCTGTAAAATATGCATCTATTACGAACTGCTCACCAGTGGTTGTTATGAAATTGCCTGTGCCCTTCGGTTTAACCGACCTGGGTGCATCATCATCCACCACAGTGATCTTGAACCCTGATGTACTATATGTGTAGTTCAATACATTGGGTTTTTTAGTATTGCCATCAAATACCCTGAAATAATAGAAATAATCTGAACCATCGTTGGTTGTATCAATGTTAATATCCAGAATAGAACTTGAGATATGAAATTCCCAAATGTTATCGGAATCATCATCTTCAATTGAGAAATCCTGGAACTCCCAGGCACTCCATGATTCTTGACGATAAAAGAATCTTACAAAATCGATCTCGATATTATCTGAGAAGTTCGCATAGATATCGAATTTATCTCCCGTTCCGATCGTTATGTTCTCACTCGAGCTGATCACCCAGGGTTTATCATTGTCCACCACGGTGATCTTATAGTCCGCCCCACTTGTCTTTCTATCGGTTATATTATTGCCGGATATGTCATGTACCAAGAAATAGTATAATATATCTCTATCATCCCAATAAGTATCCTGGCCGAGTATATCATTGTTAACATAAAAATTACCCGGTTTCCCAACCGTCTCCAACATCGAAACTGGATCATAAGTAGTGCCTTGGCCAGTTGTGCTCTTGCGTTTATAATAGATATCGGTATATGAGATATTTATATTATCGGAAAAATTGCCATAAATAGTAAATGGCTCACCGGTAGTTGTCGTGAGATCTCCAGTCACATTGATCTTATACGGTTTGGTATTATCCCAAACAGTTATTTCCCAATCATTTCCGGATTTTGAATAATTACCCGAATTGTTCACCTCATCGTAGGCGACTACGTGATAGAATATTGACAGCAGAGAATATTCCGTGTTAATATCGGAGCATTGTGTAAGGTTGTCATATGTTGCACTGAATGTGCCCGCCATATCGCCAGGGGTCATGTTGCATTGGAAATACGCTGTATCACTCTGGCGTTTATAGAATAACACAACTTCAGAAATGTTAAAGTTATCTGTAAAATTGGCCCAGAGCCAGAACGGATATCCCGTGTACGTTATAAAATCACCCGAACCATTGGTGGATATCGGTGGCACATCGTCCAGTACCGTAATGTTCCAATCACCACCGTCGGTATCATTGTATCGCGCCTCGTTCAGATCGGTATCGTATCCAATTACGTAATAGGTAATATTTGTTAGATTATCGTAGATGTCGACATTCATGGTGACATTTGTCACGAAAAAATGCCCATCAGTACCGCTTTCGGTCATGGATGCATTGTAATATGTGCTGTTGAACTCATAAGCATAGAATATTTTTGCTGAGTTCATACCGATATTATCAGAGAAATTGGCATATACACTAAAACCTGAACTGCATAAACCGATCAGGTCGCCCGAGCCGTCTATAACTGTTGGATCAATGGTATCAATTACTTTGATTACGAAATCATAACCGTTCGGATAGGTATCATTGTTATCTGCGGTATCGTTAACCCAAATGCGATATAGATAGTCAATATCATTATCAGTGGTATCGATTCCCATGGTGACGTTTGTAACTTTGAACTCACCCGGACCGGTTTTTTGCATTGAAGTTGTATTATAACTTCCAGCAGTGGCATTCTTATAGTATATGTTTGCCGCACTAACATTATTTACACCAAGGTTATCGGTGAAGTTTGCATAGATCGTAAATCCCGAATTCACATTGATGGAAAGATTACCAGTACCGCTTTCATAGGTTGGTGCATCATCATCAAGCACGGTTATTAACCACGGTATGTTGTTGGTCTCGTTATAGGTATAATTTACAGTATTGTTCTCAGAATCTTTGGCTATTATATAGTAATAATAATCCGTATCATCGGTACTGGTGTCTATCAGAAACGAACTGATCCGGGTAAAATTGCCCTCAGACCCTTCATTCATATCTGTAGAGGAATATATGCTTTCTGTCACCTTGCAATAATAAAAGACCGCATTGGTGGTATCAACGTTATCTGTGAAATTAGCGTAAACCGTAAAGCCATTGCCAGTACCCACCGTAAAATTATCCGAGCCTGAGTCGTTCACCGGCGGGTCATTGTCTATTATTGTTACATATCCTGAAGTCGTATGAGCCCAATTATTTGAAGTATCGACCGCTGAAAAATTATATGTAATCGTTGTGTTAAATGTGGGCATAATAGAAACATTTGTCCAATCTCCACTTACATTGACCATGGTCATGTTGAAATACACTCCCGCCCCGGACCAGGTGTAGTTGACATATGCATTATTGATCGCGACATTGTCGGTGAGATTGATCGTGAAATTAAATGGATCACCTGTATAGCCGGTTTCTTTCGTCCAATTTTGACCAAACTTCGGCGCTTCAGTGTCGGCTAGTGGTTTATTACCGCCCATGCCACCCGGCCCTGGCTGACCCATTACTAAACCCACCAATAAGGTATTACAGATCAATAGTGTTGTAATAAGAACTGAAAAATACGGATATATGTCCTTTTTAGATTTTATATTCATTAACATAACAAAACCTCTTTTCACACTAATTCCATAAAAATTTAATCCAAATCAAATATTAAATAACTCGGGTCTTCATCTGGTTCTAGCTCGTTTCAATGCCAAATAAGATAAAATTGCTGAACTATTACGTTAATATTCTAATAGGATATAAAAGTAGTGGATTATGTAATACATGGAATAAAAGATAAAAGATCTTAATAGACATTTCAATTAATTTACTGCACTTTTGATTTGTATATATGATGCTGAACAGTTGCCGGGCTGAGTAGATTCCTGAAATTTATTTTTAAAGCTAGGTATCTGTCAATCAATAAATAATCACGATCACAGTCCTACGATAATACTACTCGACTACTACCCATCAATAAAAAACCAAGCTTACATCTCTACAATAATTCTGCTCAACTACAAAATAGCAATATTATCGCTTGATATGACAAAACGCAAAACTTCAATTAAACAAAGTTAATATAATTTGAATTAATACATATAATTACTACGATTTATGTTGAAAAAGTTTTATTTATGTAAAATTATTTATCTATAATATCCCCTCAAATATTAAATATTTACAATCCTAAATCATTCTGGAGGTAAGGTCGTTGGGAATTGAGGAAATCCTGGATGTCGTTCGTTCCGAGTTTGATAAACTCAAAGATGGAAACAAATTACTGGTAACGACGAGTTGTAGACATGTACTCAAGACCAATATTATCTTGCTGCATTTTCTTTTAAATGAAAAGAAATTAAATGGCATGTATATCTGTGTAGACATTCCGCAAATTCATTTAGATCGGTTATTAACCAAATATAAAATTAATTCTAAAGGCCTGGTATATATTGATACAATCACTGGTTTGAGCACTTCGGAAAGAATCAATAAAAAAAATATACTCTATATAGATAATCCGTTCGATGTGAGCACACTAAATGAAGCGATTTCACGGGTACAAAACGACGACCTTAAACGATTTGTAATATTGGACAATATGGCTACACTACAATTTTATGCATCTGAGGTCAAAAACTTCATTGAGAAATTCATCAATGGAATTGATAACGCGAACATCAGTTATTTATTGTTAGCAGTAGATAAAATGAAACACACAGCTACCTATGATATCATGCGACCTTTCTGCGACCACGAGCTTGAGGTAAAAACCGACGGGCTCGATTGGCTGAGTGAACTTTAACACCTCTTTTTAGGAAGTTCTATTTTTCGATTTTTTATTAATGGGAAGTTCGATATTTCGAATAATTATTAGGATATTCTACATTGCGATTAATTTTCAGGATGTTTGATTTGTTTTTTCTATCCCGTTGGTGCATCCCGTAATATCAATACCATATCGAACATTTCGAAATCTCTTCGACATTTAAAACATCCCGGTATCTCAACGTCATATCGAA
>JAEHCK010000181.1 GCA_020696345.1 Thermoplasmata archaeon
GGCTAATTTGCCAAGGCAAATTAACTCGGGGTAAAAATTCTATCTTTTATTATATACCAATTAAAAGAATTTTTAGCTCTAGATGATTTTCGAAGGAAATCATTTTGCTCTGGAAAACTCTTCGACTTTTCCACAGTTTGGAGTTTGGTGCTTGGAATTTATCTTAGTATTATACAATAATACTTTGGATATTAGCATATAATTATATTTTTTAAAAATATTAATTACTTTGAGTGTATTTGAATTTTTTTAAAAGTCAAATCTAGAGCTAACACAACATTAACATTCTCATATCATCCTCGATCAATATGACTGCTTTATTCTTTTGTATATTTGAACGACACCTGCACCCGTGCACGGTATGCCACGATCTTGTCGCCCTCAAGCTTGGTGTCAAGCTTCACAACCTCACAGATGCGCAGGTCGCGGATGCTTATGGCGGCCTGGTTCACCGCATTCTGGGCTGCCTCTTCCCAGCTGGTCGGTGATGAGCCAACTAACTCGACGATCTTATACGTACTATCGGTCATAACATTCCTCCTCCTGATTTGTGAAGAGAATAAGCATTTATTGATTATATATTTTTTTCATAATGATCGGGTGTTTCTGAAAAAAATTGATGATGCTCGTTAGAAATAATTGTGAATATTTTTACTGAAATTATTTATATCATCACAATGTTTTATCTAGGGTTGAAAGATGAAAAAAAGGGGTATTTTAAAAACACTCTCATCGCATAATAATTGCACACACTTAACCCACCATATACAATTTTTCTCCATAATGATAATATTTGTACTTATTCTCGGGCAGAACTTTTTTATTGCAGCCCGATCAAGCCAACCGATTTGGAAAGACAATATTGCCGCAGATATCGATATATCATCCGAAGATGCCAACGATCTTATTTCAAACCATAAACCCGTACGGAAATATCAACATGATAACATCGATGTGGGGTATTATATCATCACATTTTCAGGACCCATAAGGAATGCCTGGAAAGAACAGATGATCGCATGTGGTGTGGAATTGGTGGGTTATTTGCCTGAATTTGCATATTTATCCAAACTCGATATCAATGCAAGATCCGAGGTTTTAAGTTTGCCATTTATTGTGGGCATGGAGCCATTCTCGTACGAATTAAAATATTCCGAGGGGGCGTTCGGGGCAAACCCATCTGCACTCACCCATATAGATCCAAATAACGATCTGATTATTCAGTTTGATCCTGATGGTGCAGCGGTTCGCGAAAAGCTCATGAATGATCTGATCGATCTGGGTGGGGAAATCGGATCATATTCCAATGATAGGTTGATCGTTAGTATTAACAAAGCCAAATTGAGTACGATCGCTCGTTTGGAAAATGTTCTGTGGCTCGAACCCGCACCCGAGTTCAGATATTTTAACAACGTTACCAGCGGAATAATCGATACCGTATCTATTTGGAACGACCTTGGTATGGATGGTACAGGCCAGGTTGTAACGGTTTGCGATACAGGCCTGGATAATGGTAGTTATTCCAACTTACATGAGGATTTTCGCGGACGTTTGATCAAGGCGTATGCTTTTGGCGACAGAGGTGGTGCTTGGAGCGATGATGACATTCATTTCATGGGTCAGCCCAATCGGCCTGTAGGTGGGCACGGTACACATGTGGCCGGGTCGGTTTTAGGCGGTGGTAACCGGTCCGGGGGTGCAATAAAAGGTATGGCTTATAACGCATCACTGGTATTCCAATCCACCATGACTTCTCAAGGCAGTATGAAAATTCCAATAGACATGTATGAGGATCTCTATAATCAACCATATTCAAGTGACAACTCACGAATACATACCAACAGCTGGGGCGACCCGCAAAGTGCAGGTTCGTACAGTTCATGGTCTAGTGTTACCGACCAATTTATCTGGGACTACCCTGATCAGATTATCCTATTTGCCGCAGGCAATATAAGGGGTAATATAAATGTCTCTTCACCGGGTACTGCAAAGAATGTGATCACCGTTGGCGCCTCTGAGAGTTACCGTACAACACCAACGTTCCCTGATCATGCATCCGATTGTGACAATATCGACCAGATGGCATCGTTCAGCTGTTATGGCACCAATGATAAACGGCTGAAACCCGACGTGCTCAGCCCGGGAACCGGGATATTATCAACGCGCTCGATATTGATACCTGACCCTGATGATCATTACTGGAAAAATTATGACGATTTCTATGCATATGCCGGCGGCACAAGCATGGCAACACCGATCACCGCGGGTGCTGTTGCATTGATCAGACAATATTTCACAGATATGGAAAAGCTCGAGCCAAGTGCGGCCCTTGTAAAAGCAGCGCTGATAAACGGCGCCGAGGACATGCCGTCCTCGGGTGGCTCACAACCGATACCGAATTACCAGGAGGGTTGGGGAAGGATCAATATCTCCAAATCTATTAACCCGGAAGCGCCTGTGAAATTATTCTATATTGACAATGATACTGGTTTAAATACCGTCGAGAAATTCATATATGCCATCGAGGTGTTGGATAATTCAATACCCCTGAACATTACATTGGTCTGGAGCGATCATCCTGCATCACCATCTGCAACTTCCACTTTAGTAAATGATCTGCACTTGAATGTTACACATATAGCCACTGGTGAATCGTTCAAAGGTAATGTATTTTTAAATGGTTGGTCCAGCTCGGATGATGCAAACGCAAATTCAGATTGGGACAAATATTCCACTGGTTATGACAATGTGAATAATGTAGAAGGTCTCCGCATTAAAAAACCAAAACTAGGTTGGTATAAACTTACGATCATAGGAAGTAATGTACCATTTGGTCCACAGCCATTTTCCTTTGCACTCTCCGGTGCATTGAATATTGATCTATTACGGCCAGTCAATGTTACTATCGAACCAGTACCAACAGGGAAAGCCTTAAATGTATTTTGGGACCCGATCTTAGGACCGCATGTATTCGGTTATGAGATCTATAGAAGTTTGTTACCAAATACAAATTTTATTCTGATCAACACCACTATTGGTGCAAATTCAGATAATTATCTGGATCAAGACTTGGTCGATGGTACAAAATATTATTATAAACTAAAGACCAAAGCCATCAACGGCAGTACCTCTAACTTCACGGATGTTGTTTTTGGTATTCCCGCGGACATCAGCCCGCCTTGGGTTGAATTCCAGAATCCTACAGCCAACATGACCATTAATGACAATATCACCATCAGATATTTGAGTGAGGACGATTGTACAAAGATCATCTTCAAATATTTCAACGACACGAACTCCAACGGGTACCCCGATGATGTTGGCAGCTGGCAGGTAATTGGAACCGATACGCTTTTGACAGGCGAGTTTGATTGGAACACGACGACTCAAGGGTCCGGTCCAGGCAATAAACCTGCAGTGATCTTGGGCGCCGAGACATTCGATGAAATACCTAATGTTGGCCTGACCATTGTAAAGAATCTATCGGTAGATAACCAACCGCCAAACGCACCAACAATGGATACGTTTTCACCCAATCCCACCAACCAGAATAGTATTACCCTCACGGGGCTTACTGAATACAATGCAACTGTCCATATATATGCTGACAATGAGATTATTGGCTCGAACATATCTGATGAGGATAATATATTCAATGTTGCGATAACTCTTTCCGAGGGGTTGAATAATATTACTGCCCGTGCCTTGGATTTCCTAGGCAATGGTCCGGGACCCGCTTCTGCAATGCAGCAGATCGTACTGGACACTACACCGCCTGTTGCAAATGCTGGTGGTGCTCAGGATCATATTATAGACGAGGACTCGTGGGCAACATTCAATGCCACTCTATCGTATGATACCAACCCGAAACCCGAATTTAATAAGATCACATACTATGGATGGTCGTTCGAATTATTTAACGGAACATCGGTATTACTCGAAGGGATCGTGACTAAATATTATTTCGATACCATGGGAAAATATCCGATCACATTAAGTGTAACCGACAGTGCACAAAATGTTGGCATCCTGCAATTTGAGTTGCAGGTCAAGGATAAAACCGCGCCACTCGTAAAAGCCGGTAAGAATTTTACCTGGGATGAACATAAATATCTGTTTTTGAACTCGAACCTGTCAACAGATAACGACCCGGATTTCAATGCCACTGCAAATTTCACTTGGATGTTCTATGATTATCATTACACTTTCTTGTTCAATTTGACTCTTGATTTCAAGAAATTCTTAAACGATGGTTTGGTAAAAGAAGAGATCGAAAGTGCCTTTGCCGACAGAGAAATACCTGTCTCAATCGATGCAAAAATAATTATCATAAATAACAGAACATGGCGCATTATAGATGATGGCTTGGACACCGAGCTGAGAGAGATCAATAAAGTACTGATGGTTTATGATATTAGTGACCCGAACCTTCGAAAAACCGAAGAGATAATATTATTTGGGAAAAACGTGAGTTATTGTTTTTCAATACCGGATACATATAATATAACACTGAATGTGACCGATGCTGCCGGCAATTGGGCTCTTGACTGGTTAACGGTGACGATCGGTGATGTGACCACGCCTTTTGCCGATCCTGGTTCAGATAAGATCATCGACCAAGGCCGAATTGCAACCTTTAATGCAAGCGGTTCGTGGGATAATGACCCGACATTTTCAACCACTGGGAACTTCACATGGTATTTCAGGTATATCGACAAGGATATCACATTATACGGGATCACAACCGAATTCAGATTTAAGAAATCGAATGTATTCACCGTGCGCCTGAGTGTGAGTGATAAATGGAATAATAAGGCTACAGCGGAAATTCTTGTCAGGGTTCATGCAGACATCAAGTATCCGGTTGTTGCTTGGACATATCCTATCGATAATAGTTGGGAAGTGCCCGTGACCTCGATCATCAAAATTAAGATCAATGAGACTTTGGACATACAAAGATCACCATTTGAGCTTGAAACATTTCAATTACTGGATAGTAAATACACAGCCCAACCTGGTGAACTGCGGTATGACCCGACCGAATCTGTCATATTTTTTATACCAACCAAGATATTGAAGTTTGGTGAGAGTTATTCGGTTTTTCTCCGAAACACTATCATGGACCTAGCGGGAAATAGACTTGATGGTAATGGCGATGGAATTTTAGATTCCAAAGAGGATAATTTCAAGTTTGTATTTTCAACTACGAATATGACGCTGTCGCCTTATGATGGTATGTCAAATACTCCGGTGGACTCGAATATCAATATTGATTTTGGAGGTAAAATTTCTAACTTGACCCTTGATAGTTCAAAAATTGTGGTAATTGATACACAGACAAACGAACAATTATTTGGCACATCAGAAATTGATCATGATAATTCGACGATCACGTTTAGTTTTGATGATGATCTGGCAAGCGACCACGGATATCAGGTGACTTTTACTATGAAATTCTATTTGGTAGCGCCCGATAGGCTTAATGGGTCTGCTGAGGACCGAGATATTTCGAGCAATACTGTAAACTTTAACGAAACAACATCCGGAAAGTTCAATATAACGGGATATAAATATTCATGGACCTTTTCAACACGGGCACCCGACAAAGATCGGGGTTATGGTGCTGATCTGGGTCTTATATTATTATTCAGTTTTATCATTGTAATAATTGTGATCGTGGTTGGAGTTTTATTTTTCATCATCCGCCGTAACAGGAGGAGGCAAATGGCTGAGTTACGGGAAGGAGAACGAGAAGGAGAATATGGGTATGGGTACGACCCATACTACGATGATGGTGTATACGATGATGATATGGGCAGGTATGGCCATGGCCGCCATACAAAAACAAGATCAGGCCGGAAGAGAAGAGCTTATGATGATGAGCATGAGGATGAGTTCGAAGCCGATGTGGTAGATGTAGAATTGGAAGAAGATGCGATTGATTGGGAAACAGAAGAAGAAATAGATGATGAAGACGAATGGGTTGACTATGATGATGATCATGAAGATCATGATGAAGAAGATGAATTTTATGACGATGATGATGAAGAAGATGAATACGATGATGAGGAGGATGGGGATGATGATGAATTTGAAGATGAAAAGAAGAATGGCGAAGACGATTATGATTATTCAGACCTAGAAGATGAGTGGGTGAGTTGAGAGTAGAGTGCAATATGAATAGAATTTGATCGGAATTTGAATTTATCGCTTAATGTGCAGTTATTAATTTCTTCTAGATCAATTTCAAATCCCTATCCAGTATTAGATGAGAGATATACCCGATAAAACCGAATGCACCGAGTAATAATACTTCTGATATTGTCATTTTGAAGATCAAATATTCAAAGATCATCCATATCAGAGAATAAAGACCTGCACCAAATAACGAATGTAATATGCCGCGATGCCTGAAAGGGATCAATGAACCAAATAGAAATAAAATAATTAATAGTGCAAAAGGAATTGAAAAAAGGAACAACATCTCATTTAATGACATTTTTTCGTAATACAGATACAAAATAGAAATTACCAGAAACAAACCCAGGATCAGCCAGAGTGAATGCCGAATCTTGGTTTTGGATTTGTCAAAATCGGGGATCAATGAACCAAGAAGAATAATAAAGATCACATGTAACCAGAATAAGTATTGTATCCGGTTTTGATCAACGAATAAATACCAGAATCCTAAATAATAACTTGTATATATCAGGAAAACGGCAAGTAACGACCCGGTGAATAAATGGAAACGCCAGTTGGGCATGGAAAACTCCTTTTGATTACTGTCAGTTAACAGTTTTCTGTGTAATAATATCGTGCTGACAATAGGGGGTTATGGATTAAAAAGTTTGGTTCTTCTTCCGATTTAAGGGAGCAGGAAAATATCCTGTTGAAATATATAATAAAGATTTTAAGCATCAACTAGGGGTCTGGGGTAAATCAGTAGGATTTTTGTTTTGGGAATTGTAAAATACAAAGTTAGAGAATGCAAATTGAAAAATGTGGATTTACTTTTGCACTTTCAAACTTTGGAAAAGTCGAAGAGTTTTCCAATGTAGAATAATTTTTCTCTAGAAAATTATTCCAATTTACAATTTGACTTTTCAAATGTCCCCATCATCAAATCTGCTGTTTTCCCCGACCCCTTTCAACAACACCTTGGCAATCAACATTAACCATTCAAGTTCATATCCTGAGGGTTAGAATTCCAAAACAAAGTATTAACTTTATGAACGGAATTCTAAGCTTCATCAATTTTATTCAAAAATTGTTTCGAGCTAAAAATTCCTGATGGAATTTTTACCCTCCAGACAAAAATAAGAATGATTCTCA
>JAEHCK010000224.1 GCA_020696345.1 Thermoplasmata archaeon
ACTCATATCAAACCAAAATAAAATCCCCTGTTGAGATTATATTATTGGATCAAGAATCAACTTATCCGGGCATGAAAGATTTTTTGAAAGAAAAAGAATCTGAGGGAATAAGAGTTGAATATCTCAAAGATACAATGCCTACAAGAAAATGCAGATTTCCAAAAATTGTTAGTTCGGTAAATGCTATTTGTGGTGAAATGAAAATTAAATATTATGTACTTACTGATCCTGATATAATGTTTGAAAATATTGATGGTGATATATTAGAATTTTATACTTATTTTCTTGAAAAGAATCCCGGATTTGAAGCTATTGGTCCGATGCTTGAAATAAATGATATACCAGATTATTATCCTTTTAGAGATGAAGTTAAAAAACAACATCAACCATTCTGGGATGCTACAGGAAAACTCAATATGATTGGTTCTAAAAAAGTAATAGAATATAATGATAAGTTAATAACATATCAAGTATCACCTATTGATACATCATTTGCTTTGAGACACATATTGTTACAGAAAGGACTATATACAGCCACAGCAGCCCGGAGCCGGCAACCATATACCGCTAAACATCTTGATTGGTATATAGACCCTAATAATATGACAGAAGATCAAAAATATTATATTGAAACATCAAGTACACACGCTGGCATAAGCCATTGGGGAGGCACATGGTTCAAATACCCTGGAAATTTGAAAGCCTTTCAAGCTAAAAACCGGAGACCAAAATGAGAAGTATAGTTTTTATTCATATCCCCCGAACTGGCGGCGGCACATTTAAAAATATTCTTACGAGCTGGTATTTACCGGAAAACTGTCATAGGATTAATTGTGATCATGAAGCAATACTTGCGGGTATTAGAAAAGGTAATTTAAATCCATTTCGGCAACATAATAGAGTAATGCACGGCCATTTTGCATATCATCCCAGTTATAAAAAATATTTTTTATGTACGTTTTTGAGAAATCCCGTTGATTGGGTTGTGTCCCGATGGGCATATCATAAAATGCACAAAAGACCTTTATATACAGGTTCAGTTATTGACTTCATGGATTGGGGTTTCGTTAATATGCAGTCGAAATACTTGAAAGGTTCAACATTAGATGATTTTAATTTTGTCGGTATTACTGATAGATATGTTGATAGTATGAAGATGTTCAAGAGACTTGCCCCTCTGAGTAAGGTTGAAAAGTGGATAAATATTAATGATTGGGAAGAAGAAATGATCTGGCAGAAAAAAGTATTCGACGGGAATTTTAAAAATGCCAGTCGGCCTATATATGTTACAGCCGAAGAAAAACAAATAATACAAGAACGGAATCAAGAAGATTTTGAACTATATAAGAGAGCATTAGAAAGACTTTTAAAATTTATTAACAATACAGATTTTTTATGATATAATGGAGTTTATGAGAATACAAAAAAAAGAAAAAAATAATAAACCGATTATGATAGTAGGTGGTGACGGATATATTGGTATTAATTTATGTAAATTTCTTCAACATAAAAAGGAATTTGCTGTATGGTCATATGATTCAAAAAGAGGTAGCCGAGGTGAGAATTTTACCAGTGTTGACGGCTATTCTGCTGTTGTATTATTAGCGGCATTCCCGGGTGTAATAAATTGCCGTGCGAATATGAAAAAGGCAGTGATTGATAATATTTCAGTCGCATTTAATATTATGAATGTGGCCGCTAATGAAGATATACCTGTCATATTTACAAGTTCCCAGGCCGCAAAAGAACCGTTTGATAATTTTTATGCAACTATAAAACGAATTATTGAAATTGAAGCGCTGAGATTGAATAAAGATGCTGCTGCTGATAACCGTATTTTAAGATTGACAAATGTTTATGGTGGTAGTGAATATATTGAAAAGAAAAATACAGTAATAAAACAATTTATTATGGCTCGCAAGAATAAAATCAAGATGGTTGTGAATGGCGATGGAAGTCAAATCCGTGATTTCATCCATGTGAATGATGTTTGCAATGCGATTTATTTATGTTTATTAAATGATAAAAAAGTATCGGAACCAGTTGATATTGGTACAGGAACCGGACTTTCAATAAAAGAATTAGCAGAAAAATTTGGAACTTTGTTTACAACCGTGAGGGATTCCGATACAATTGGTGCCAGTAAATCAGTAGCGGATATTGAATTAGCTAAAGAACTATTTAATTTTGAATCAAAAGAATCATTAACCACTTATTTGAAAGGAGTATGAAAAATGAGTTTTAACGACATTTTTAACGACATTGATGAAGTCATTGCGGAACCTGCTGAGGTTACAAACGCCGAGAAAAATTCCGGCCTTTGGGATACGGGTGCTAAGGAAAACATTTGGCGGACAAATGACGCTGCTGCAGTTGATCCGGTTTGGGATGCCGCAGGCGGTTGCCCGGAATGCCCAGGATGTGATGATGAAGAATGTGAATGTGATCCTGCTGGTGATGATCAAGTTGAAGTACCCAATGAATCAGAACCGGAAACTGAAGATTCCGGCATGTTCGGCGATATATTTTAAGTAAATGAAAGGAATTGGTTTAGTATTCATAAAAAAATCCGGGCTCCAATCCCGGATTTTTTTATGCGATTTATGCCGATTTTACTTGACAGAACACTATTTCCCGTTGTATAATTAATTACAATCAAAAAGAAAGGGAAATCATGCCTGACCAAATTGAAAATATCGCAAAGTTCGTCAAAGCCGGCAAAGCTCTTTTTACAATTCTTAATAAAAAAACTGCCGGGCGCTTTACTTTCAAAGTAAAAAGATTCACCAAGGCCGAAGACAAAGAAATTTATTTCGTTTCT
The DNA here is from genome assembly GCA_020696345.1 of Thermoplasmata archaeon. GTDB lineage: Archaea > Thermoplasmatota > Penumbrarchaeia > JAEHCK01 > JAEHCK01 > JAEHCK01. The sequence continues at coordinate 2,822 of JAEHCK010000224.1, forward strand.
GTCCTTAACGGTCCTGACAACTATTCAAATTATCGTTATGTCGGTACGATTTTCGGCACCGATTTTCGTCATACCAAAAAATCTATTTCTAAAGATGCCGGTGCTTTCAAAGCATTTGCCTGGTTTAATAATCGTATGAATGAAAATAATTTACCTGAAAGTGTTGAAGTACATCATGAAGGAAAATGCGGCCGCTGTGGTCGCAAACTGACTGTTCCGGAAAGTATAGTTGCTGGTTATGGTCCTGAATGTATTAATTTAGTATAAAAGGAGAAATAAAATGTCTGTTGGATATGATGATACAGGAAATTCATGGCAGAGGTATTTAGTATATGAATTTTTAACAAAAACATCAAAACTTTTCAGAAATTTGTCAATGGATTGTCAGGCTGAAATATCAATAAAAATTGCTGATGCGGTGACAGAACTCTTGCCGTGTATAGAATGTGATGATAAAGGTTGGGGAAAAGCTAACAACGGCCGAGAAGTTTGGATAAAATAATACTTGACATTGGTTCCACCTTTGATATAATGGTATTAGAGAGTGAGAATTAACCATAACAAATCGGAGAAAAAGAATGGAAAAAGAAACGATGTCAATATTTGAAAATGAAGATGTGATTTATTCATATACGGCGGAAGATGCAATGAATGATGGCGATTTGCACGATGTTTCAAAAATGGGACATGAGGCGGGTTTCCCGGGTGCTCTGAAAGTCCGAGTTACAAATTCTGTTCATTGTCTTTGCGAGCCGCCCAAGTCAAATAAGATTGAATCATATGAAGGTCGCATGTGGGACGTTGTTTCGATGGCGCTTAATTCTGTTAAAACTGCCTCCGATGAAAGTATGACAACTTTTATTGTTCGTATCGGCAAAAGAAATGTCAAAATGTGGGCCTGTCTTGATACAACTTCCGAGCCGGGCGTTCATATAATGTTGCCGGAAGATTATTAACATTAACAAAGGAGTTATTATGTAATACCGAGGACAATTGGAATGAAATTTCGGTTTGACCCCGAACATCCCACTTTTAAAAAGGAGAAAAAATGCCTCGCTATATAAGACCTGATCCGGAAGATTGTAAACACGAATCCAAATCCGATTTTTCATTTTTCCCAAGCTGGCTCGCAGAAAAAAAAGAGCCTCATTTTTTTTGTGGCGATTGTAAATCCCGGTGGTATAAGGGAATTCAATGGACTGAAAAAGAATGGTTTAATTTTGTAAATAGTCAATAAAACGCTTGACATTACTTCCACGTTTGATAGGAT
>JAEHCK010000197.1 GCA_020696345.1 Thermoplasmata archaeon
TCTAAATTAGGGTTGAGATTGAAAAAAATGGGCTGCTTTTCTTCCAATTTCCCAGGATTTCCCTCAACTGTCAAATTCTATTGGTAAAAAAACCCTAAAAAATCCTTTTTTCAATATGTCTGGTAATCCCTAAAATAATCTATCAAATTCCACCCCCAAATTTTCCTAAAAAATTATAAAATAACCAGAAAATAAGTACATAATTAAGAATGAACTGTCAAACTTGGGTTATAAGCTCGCTGCTGCACTTACGAACTTTTTTTTTAATTAATGATTATCTGGTTAATCCATATTTGTCTTTGTCTCTTCATTAACTATTATCTCTTCACCCCACTTAATAGGTAACCAACAACTCTGAATGACATGCATTAGATTTGATACATCTTTAGCCGTTTTTTCAAGTTATTGAATATAAGATAATTTATCTTTTTCATTATTATTATCTTTTTTCCCCTTCCAAGAAACACCTATATCTTTTACGCAATAGGTATAATCCTTAAAAATACCACCTTGTTTATTATGACCTGTTCCTTTTTTTGAACGAAATGTTGGTTTAAAACTTGTATCTTTTGACCATACCATCACTCTTTTGCCTTTTACTATATCCCATTTGTTGGTGCAAACCTTTTTTAATACCTCTTGACCTAACTCTTCATCAGTCGGAACTTCTATAATGCAAGTAACAACAGAAGTTAAATTTGTATAAATAATAAAAAATTCAATATCTTTTTTTAAATATTTTGTAATGTAAAGATCATAAAATCTTTTACCTTTCCAATTGGATATATTTATTTGAGATTGACATTGTGCGGAGATCTTTTTCCCATAAATTTTATCACATGTTCTAATCAGTCCTGTCAATGCAACCCTCATCATATAATTGTTCCAGTACATCCATAATAATATCCATATCTAATTTAAGTGTTTGAATTATTTCACTTATAAATATTTCGCCCTCATTTTGCTTTAGAAAATTGATGATTTCATTTTTAGCAATATCAAATGGCACATCTTCCCTTAATATTATCTCTTTCGGTTCAACTATTTTTTTTGGCTGGAAAGAACATTCTCCCTTCAAAAGGAAGTTCTTTGGAATAGAGACATATGTTTTTCTTGCCTTTGACCATGATGTTTGAGAATGCTTGAACGGTTGATACATTTTTCTTTTGTATGGAATAGAGTGTCCAACAAACAAAATTAATCACCACCTATTTATATTTCTTTTAATGTTTCAATCAATTTATTTAGTGTTTCTGAGTTTTCTGTATCTATTAATACTTTGTTAATTTTTTCATCATTTGGTGAATTATATCCAATGAAGATCTTTTCACCAGAAAATTCTTCATCATCTTGATTTCCATTTTTACTTACATAGATACAAAAGTGTTGAAATTGAAAATTCGGCCATTTCTCTTCAAATAATTTAACGACATTATCTTTAAAAAAGGACTTTAAATCTATCCCTTCAATAAACACTTGCACTGGTTTTGGTGTGTCAAATTCCATTATTACTCCTCCATTTATTATTATATGATTAATCATTATTTAAACTTTTTTAATGTAAATTTATTCACAAAATCATTCTTTTTTTCAATATTTCACCATCCAATTTTTTCAAGTTTACTATCAATTTCCCTCTCTTGCCTTTTAGTATATCTCATTAAAACAGGTAATGAACAATTCATTAAAAATGTCTATGTTCTTTGATGTCAAGATCGATGTATAAGCGGTTTTACCGTGCTTTTTGGGACGATCCCACACGATCTCATCATCTACTACCTGTAAGTTGTATTTATCCGGATGAGCTAAAATAGACACATGCATGCCCGCATATCGCAATAATAGGATCACTCTCCACGCCTCCTCCGAGGTCATTGTAGTAACTTGCAGGATATTATCGAACTCTTTACTTGTTAATGGTCACTTTTCTTTTGACATAATAATCACTTTACAAAATATATTTGTTGTAAAATGTATGTTGTAAAATGAGACACATTTAAATAACGTATGGGAACTTGAAAGGCTACTCGGTGAAGGCAAATATCTGATCAGAAAATAAGTGTAAATAAATAATATGCTAAAGTAAGGATATCTACAATTTATTATGCATATAACACCAAAATGAAGTTATATTTGTAAGTTACTGTGGATATACCATAGTTAAGTGAAATTGGAATCTTATCCTTATCATGTTTTTAATCGAATATAGTTTACAATTACCTGCCCATTAATTTGTGTATAGAAACTCTTTGAGGTATGCAATGAAAAAACAAATTCCTTTTAATCAGGTTAAAAATGATGGTGTATCTTATGTGGCTCTTGGCTTATCTATTGGTATATTAAGTTTTTTCATTGTAACAATTGGTTTTGATGATGCTATTAATTTTATTGGAGAAGATGTTGACCTATTTTTTAAAATCGTAGGAATAATTGGTTTGGGAATTTCATTTGTTCTGATATCAAAGGGATTATATTTCATATTTAACGCTTCTTCAATTGAAATCGCTCTAAAAGCAAGACAGAATGATCCAAATGGATATCTTACAGAATTATCAAAAGTACAACAATTTTTTATTTATAATCCTGAAATTAGTGTAAAAGGTTTTGGGAAGATTTTAATCCTATTTGGACTAGGAATTGTGATTGTTAGCTTTTGGTTTCTCTTCATGGTTAAAGCACCGGTTTGCTCTTTAATCATGATAATAATATCTATTGTTGTCATCTTTTATGGTGCTTTTGCAGTGAAGGATGGTTGATATTTTATATAATCGATTAATCTAAGAGTTTATCCGGTGTCTATTTGAATTTATTTGGGCAGGAAATTGTCGATGATTTTGGGATTCCAACACTTCGCTCGCTTTCGCTCGTTTGTCTACTCCCACCCCTCGGTCGCTCCTACCCCGATAGACTCTCGCAACCTCTTCCAAATCCACCGCGTAGATCGCAAAACTCGGTGAAGGCAAATACCTGATCAGGAAATAAGTGTAAATAAATAATATACTAAAGTAAGTATATTGGCAATTTATTGCGCATATAACACCAAAACGGAGTTATATCCGAAAGTTACTGCGGATATACCGTATTCAGGCGAAATGGCAGCTCAATACAGGAGGGAAAGATATGGAGTCAATTAAGATCGAATATCATGATAGAGTAGCTGTATTGAGACTGAACAATGGTATTACCAATGCTTTAAACCTGGAATTTCTCGAAGAGATATCAGAGGAACTTCAGGAATTGAAACATGATCTTTCGGTGAGCAGCCTGGTATTCGCCAGTGGTAACGATAAGTTTTTCTCTAACGGTTTTGATATCCCACAACTCTACGAACAAAGTAGAGATGAACTTAAACTTTTTTACCGGACATTCAATCGTCTCAGCATGGATTTGTATGCATTACCCAAACCTACAATCGCCGCAATAACCGGACACGCTATAGCCGGTGGGAGCATCCTGGCTCTCTGCTGCGACTACCGATTCATTGCCGAAGGCAAAAAACTGATGGGACTTAACGAGATCAGGCTTGGAGTTTCGGTCCCCTATCCCGCAGATTGTATATTGCGGCAGATCGTGGGAGCCAGAATTGCCCGCAACATTATGGAATCGGGTGAATTCTATGAACCCAAAGAACTGCTTCAAATGGGTGTCGTGGATCAGGTATTGCCATTAGACCAGGTGTTGGCCAAGTCCATCGAGAAAGCAGGAGAGCTGGGTGAGATGCCATCCGAGGCCTTCGGAATGATCAAACGCAATCGCGTGGAGAGTGTTGAAGCACAGATCCTATCGCGTCTAACCGAGAAAGAGGAATTCTTTCTGGAGTGTTGGTTTACAGACGACACCCGAAAACGATTAAAAGAGGCAATTGAGAAATTCTAATCGTGATTATTTATTGATGGACTGTAATCGGGATTATTTATTGATGGACTGTAATCGGGATTATTTATTGATGGACTGTAATCGGGATTATTTATTGATGGACTGTAGTCGTGATTATTTATTGATGGACTGTAGTCGTGATTATTTATTGATGGACTGTAGTCGTGATTATTTATTGATGGACTGTAATCGGGATTATTTATTGTTGGACCGTAATCGGGATTATTTATTGTTGGACTGTGATCGTGATTATTTGTTGTTTGCTTGATAGATACCTTGATTATGTTTTAATTCACAGACCCCCTTGTTATATATTTATTAATAGTCCCCCTGATAAGATATCTTTGAAACTTTATAAGGGGCTAGATTATGATTGTAAAAAAATATGAAGATCTAGAAATATATCGGAAATCCTATGAACTTGCAATGAATGTTCATGAAATGACATTAAAATTACCAAAATATGAATTGTATGAAGAAGGGGGTCAAATAAGAAGAGCATCAAAATCTATTGCAGCGAACATAGTAGAGGGTTTTGGAAGAAGGCGCCATAAAAAAGAATTTATTAAATTTGTTACTTATGCATATGCTTCTTGTCTTGAAACAAAAGTCCATCTAAATTTTATCTATGACTCTGGCTATATTACTAAGAAAAAATTCGATCAATATTTTAAAGAATATGATAGTTTGGGTCGAAAGATCTATAATTTTATTGAAAATTTCTAATATTCCAATACAACAATAATTTTTTAAGATTACAGCTCAGTATAAATCCAGCTCGACTACGATCAAGCATTGATCCAGCTAGATTACGATCCAACATCGATTCTGCTCGACTACGATCCAGCATCGATTAAGCTCGATTACGATCCAGCATCATCTCATTTCGATTACGGTGCTTCGTCAATTCAGCTCGATTACAGTTCAGCATCAATCCAGCTCGATTAGTTCCAAATCAAAACGCATAAGTGCAGTTATAATATGTTTATTAATTCACTCAAATCACAAACCTTTTACAATAAGTTTCTAATACCCGAAATAATTACCACATCATTTATGAGGCAGCACCCATGGCAATCAAACACACCTACGACAAGATCTTCCACGCCGAGCGCAGCAAATACCTGGAGGTCCCCGTCGAACAGCTCGATGTGTCCGGAGAGGGGCTCAGCGCCGGCGGGCTCGTAGACCGGTTCTCGAAAATGTCCATCCAGGCGCGCAACCTGGGCACTGCCGCGCACATCTGGGAGCGCATGTTAAAAGATCCCGGACGGCCCACCGTCTTTCTCGGGCTTACCGGTCCGCTCATCGCGGCCGGTCTGCGCAACGTCATCACCGCCATGATCAAGGAGCGCATGGTGGATGTGGTGGTTTCAACGGGCGCCATCGTATACCAGGACTTCTTGTACGCACAGGGCGGCCGGCACTTCCAGGGCGCCGTGAATGTGGATAACAAGAAACTGCGCGAGCTGCGCATCAACCGTATCTATGATGTGTTCACCGACGATCTGGTGTTCGAAGAGACCGATGATCGGATCGATGTATTCACCCGGAAGCTTGCACCCGGCAACTACTCGAGCCGGCAGTTCCTGAGTGAACTGGCAAAAGAGATCTCCGACGAGAACTCGATCCTGAAGGCGGGCCTGGATCATAATGTGCCCATCTTCGCCCCCGCATTGAACGATTCTTCCATCGGCATCGGCCTCACCAAGTACTGGGCCGAGCGCGGCACCTCGCCCAAGGTCATAATAGACGCGATCAAGGATAATTATGAGATGGTCCGGATCATATTGAGTTCCAGTGCAAGCGGCGCCGTGTACATCGGCGGTGGTGTGCCCAAGAATTTCGTGAACGACGCCATCGTCATGGCGAACTTCGATTTTGATGCCGATATCGAGGGCCATTCATACGCCGTACAGATATCCACCGCCATACCCATGGACGGCGGTCTGTCCGGGAGCACACTCAACGAGGCAGTATCATGGGGAAAGATCAAAGAAGAGACCAAGAACACCATGGTATTTCTTGAGGCGTCCATAGGGCTGCCCTTGCTGTACTGTTACTTGAAAGAGAAGAA
>JAEHCK010000018.1 GCA_020696345.1 Thermoplasmata archaeon
TCGTGGTACAATAATATCATGTGCGGAAGATCGAAGTGATATGGCAATATATTCAATACTGATAACTGACAACTAGCAAGTCGAGAGGTTCACGTCCGGTTCTGTGAGGGCGTGGGGGTGAAATTCCCCTGCGCTACTCGGTCAATTTAGGGGTCAGTGAGGGGTTTAGGTTGGATATTTGTTGGGATCGCAATTGAATTAAAGTGTCAACATTACAATTATATATCTTTATTCAGATATGGGCGAGTATGAGTGGAAAAATCATTCTGGAACCAGATAAAAAGAGAATCAAGAATAGAATTATTGCCGTTTGGCTTGTGTGGCTGATCGTTCTGGGTGGATTTTGTGGAGTGACCTTTTCCGAGCCGGTGTTGAGAGGCGAAGAAGGTACAACAAGAGCGGGGAATAGGACGCTGTATGTGGGTGGTAACGGTACAGGGAATTATACGAGTATTCAGGATGCGATAAATGCGTCTAGTGATGATGATACGGTGTTTGTGTATGGGGGGAATTATTTTGAGAATTTGACTATAAATAACTCAATAAAGTTAATTGGAGAGGGGAGAGATAAAACAACTATATGTTCAAAAGCACAAGAGGTACCTATAATTAAGGTCACAATCGGAAATGTGACAATAAAGGGTTTTTCAATTACCCATAGCGGTAGTGTATTTTTTTCAACAGGAATTGTACTCAGTTATGTTGGTAACTGTTCGATCAATAATAACAACATTACCTCAGTAAATAGAATCGGAATTTCAATTTTCGGGTCAAACAATACAATTTCTGACAATATAATCTTTGATAATGTACATGACAGTATTTTGATGGTAGGATTAAATAATATTGTCAAAGAGAATAAAATATTAAATGGAGGCGGAATCCGTTTATTAGGTTCAATGAACAATCAAATATTAAACAATATAATTTTAAATTCAGATAATGATGATATAACTATTACCGGGTCGTCAAATAATTTAATTTCAAGAAACACAATAAAAGGTGATAAAGCAGACTATAGTGGTATAAGTCTTTCAGAATCTACCGGTAATGATATTGCACATAATATTATTGAAAATAGAAAGTATGGTATTTATCTTGAAGAATCCTCGAAAAATAATATCAAATATAATAATATCTCGAATAATGAATATGGTGGAATTAGGCTTGAGGACTCAAGAATAGTCACTATTATTGGAAATAATTTTACCGGAGATGGAATTTCATTTTCAATAAATTTTCACCCAACATTCAGCTCTGAATACATAATTTCAGAAAATCTAGTGAATGGGAAACCATTATATTTTTATAAGAATCAAAAAAATATCATTCTCAAGAATGCACCAGTAGGGTCATTAATATTCAGTAATTGTACAAACATTAATCTAGAGAATTTAAAGATTGACAGTACAGATATTGGTGTTTACTTTACTCTATCTTCAAATATATCAATTAGAAATTGTAGTATTTTTAATACCATTTATGGTATTCGAAGTTATCATTCAAAGAATGTTAATATATCTCAAAATGAAATAAAAAATAGTGATAAGGGGATTTTCTTATATCAAACACCGTTTGGTAATATTACTAATAACAAAATATTTCAGTGTGTTGGAAGTGGAATTTATCTTGAATATTCTTCAAATTATAATATCTCAAACAATAATATTTCTTTTAATAATAGATGGGGAATTCGAATTTGGAGATATTCTAATGAATGTTACATAATAAATAATGATATTTTATCGAACGGCGAGGCTGGCTTACGAATTGATTATTCTCCATATACATTAGTATTCAGTAACAGGTTATCAAATAATTCTTATGGAGTTGAGATAATTAAAAAATCTAATAACTTAATAATAGATAATATTATATCAAAAAATAATATTGGTTTACGAATTTCGCACTCGTCAAACAATACTATATACTATAATAAATTCTATGACAACACGGAGCAAATATTGTTTTCCAATACTAAAAAATATAATTACAGTAATAATTTTTGGGATAATGGAGAAGGCGAGGGAAATTATTGGGATGATTATTCTGGAAAAGATAGTAACCGGGATGGAATAGGCGATTCACCTTATTCTATAGGTTTTGACATAGAGGATAAATATCCTTTAATGAAACCAAAATCAAATATAAATTTTGAAGATTATGATAACGATGGATTAAACAATGATTTGGACCCACATCCATATAGTAGATATGATTTCGATCAAGATGGGTTATCTGATGATTATGAGTTAATAATCAGCAATTCAAATTTATCCAACCCCGACACCGACGGCGACAATTTCAACGACGGTGAAGAGGTCGAGAAAGGCACCGGCCCCCTAGACCCGGATGACTACCCACAAGATGAGATAAAACCACAAACCGATTATTTCTTGATCGGTAGAGTTCTTATAGCCGTTCTTATTATAATTCTATTATTCATTGTTTTATTTTCCAGATCAAGCGCCAAGAAGAAAGAAAAACACTAGTGAAGGAACGATACCATGGCGATCTTCGAGTTCAACAAACCGGAAACATTCCAGCCAGCCATCGATAAGGGTTGGTATGAGCTGCTGCAGTTAGACCCCGAGAAGGTGCAGGAGCACGCCAATGTCGAGTTCGACCCTGCAGCCAGAACATACACCATCCCCGTGCTGGGAAAAGAGTACAAGGCTGTATTGGACCACAAAACCATCCACCACCCCGACCGGACCGACGAGCATATACGCGGCGCATTGACCGTACTGGTATTGCACTATTTGATCAATAGCAAACAAATGTCACTGCGTAACAAGCTCATCTCGTACCGCGAGCTGCCGAACGGTATGGTGTTCTACAACGCGTTCCGCAATATTGCCATAAACCCGGTGGCACAAAAGTTCGGCAGCGACCTGGAAGGGTTCGAGAAACGCGCGCTCGAGCTTGGCGGGCACAAAACCACACTCGGTGAGCTCTCATTCGAGTTCAAGATCTTTCCACGCGTACCGGTCACATACATACTCTGGGCCGGTGACGACGAGATACCGGCCGCGGCTAATATTTTATTTGACATATCGGCGCAGGAGCACATGCATACTGAGGACCTGGCTGAGGTGGGGGAAGTGATCACACACCACCTAGTGAGTGAATAATGAATCATTAAATCTGTATGAACGATTTTGGGAAATCCCAAAACCAAAATCCAAATCCCAAGAAAATCCCAACAACAAAATCCCAATAAAAACCAAAATAGGTGTAAGGAAGCATTTAATAACTAACTGCTCTCGGCTCACAGTTCATTTCTTTTGATTGAATGTGTGTGCAAGTAGTTTTATTAAAATAGGGACAAAAAGAAGGTTTGCCAATATTATTACAATAAACACTATTAATGGGTAATTAAATGTCTTTGGAGTTTGATCAACGACTCTTGGCAATACTTCTAACCGGAACTGTGTTTCATCTATCGCACCCAGATCATCTTCTACCATTAGCTCTATTGTATAGGTTCCACTGGTAGACCAAATATGGCCTATATGAGATTTATTGGTTCGTACAGGTTCACTGCCATCACCAAACTTCCAGATGTAAGTCACGATCTGACCATCCAGGTCGAATGAATCAGCCCCTGATAAGATCACTGTCTCACCAACTGATTGCTCGGATATTTGACTTATCAAAGCTTTTGGAAGTCTATTTTTTATCGTAAGAATAATTTCACTAGAGGCTTCAATTAACTCATTGCAATATTGTATTGTCAATGAAACAGTGTATACGCCAGCTTTTTCAAAGACATGCGTGGTAATGCGGTCTTTTGTTATATTTGAATTATTATCATCGAAACACCAAATAAAACTTATATCTTTATTTTGGAAGCCCGGACCTGCAAATGAAAAAGTAGTTTTTGAAACCTCAAAATAGACAGGTTCACCAGTAAAAACCTCTAATGGATAGATACGATATCGGGGATAGATCGTTCTCTGAGGTTTTTGTAATAGAAATTGGATCTCGTAAGGTTCGCTCCAGAACACACCATCATACACAGTTAACGATACCTTATATAAGCCAAGGTTATGAAATGTGTGGCTTATTATCTTATCAAACTTCCAGATTACTTTATCACCATCACAAATCTCCCATGTATAATTGACTATTCGATCATCATTCGGGTCAAGCGATAAAGATCCGTTAAACATTATCGGCCTGCCCAATTCCAGATCGCCTATCAAATTGTACGATACAGGCTCGATGAAAAAATTAGCTGCCGGTGGGACATTTATATAAACTTCGAACGGTGCCGAGGTTGTAACATTTAAACCATCATACACATCGAGTGTTATAATATATCTATACCTTCCAGGATTCGTATATATGTATCCATAAACTGGTTCTATAGCCCAACCACTTGTGATAATACCATGTGGAGAATCGATATTCCAACGATAACGCAAAGGGATATCTGCCAAATAATCATTATTTAGATCGATCCCCGGCAAATTATCAGGATCGAAACTTTCGTTTGCTAAGAAAGTGATTAACTGGTTTAACTTGACGGTTATATTATTTTCATAAAAATTCGAGTCGTACTCACGCTTGGCCCGGATAATCGGAACCGGATTAATATTCTTTTGTAAATCAATGATACAAGATGCGATCGCATTCGCCGAGAGTGTGCCGTCACTTACCGTTAAAGTAATTATATGTTCACCCACACCATATTCTTCAGGGCTGAATGTATAATTAAAAGAGGCCGCAGTTTCTTTATTTCCCTCTATCTTGTATGTACTACCATCACTATCAAGATCCCAATGATAGATACATTCGTCACCGTCCTGATCTTCTGCATTTGCACTGAAATATACTTTTATCCTTTTATCCAATATCGATTTGATTGCTTTAGAAGAACCAGATACCAAATCTTCATTATTAACCTTTAATGATATTATTTCAGGAGAATGATTTCCACGATATATTTTGATCCAGACCTCATCAAAACCTTTAAAACCCTTATAATTTGTTACAGTCAAATTCACCTTAAATAATTTGAACTCAGACCTTAAGGGAATATTCTCGGATGAATATTTGTGTGTGACTATCTTATTCTTGTATTCAAATTCTGATATTGAGCTATCACCAAAATCCCATTTATATCTCAACCGATCGGTTTCAGTGGGATCTATCTTTTTGTTTCCATTAAAATCGTCATTTGGGTCGAACGAATCGGAAGCATCGAAAACAATTTTATCGCCTGCCATTATTTTCCTATTCTCCCATTCCGAGCTCAATTTTATTTTTGCATGTGGTATAACGTCAGTGTGCATGTATGGGAATGCAAACCATGAGTCTTTACCACCAAACCCACAGTATAATATTGCGGTGTCGCCGTTCGGGCTGGTCATGGTTATTTCGAATATTACTCGCCCCTTTTCAATTTTATATGGTAGGTTGTTACTCTCCCAGGTGCCATATGCCTCGTAAACCTCTTCCTCCATTGTTCCTGAATTCAAATCATTAGTTGTTTGATACTCCGGGAAATTACACCGGTGCTCGAGGGTGGAAGGTACATGAGAATCGTAATGGTCATTTGAATCTATTCCAACACTCACTTTTATCGTCTTCCCCGGCCTTCCCAAGGTGTTCAAGATCAACGAAATAAATGGTTGTCCAGTGAAATCCTTGTTTAACACAAGCTCGGCGGGTCTTTGACCCATCCACGGCCATGGGAACGGATTAATAGCACCATTCACAAGTAGTAATGAGTTATTGGTGGGGTCACGAAGATCGTGACATAAAGGCACACCCGATAAGAATCTTACACCCCTATGTATTGATGGGGAACGGATGTAATATACACATCTAGTGTCATAATTATCCGGTGAGGTTTGCAACACCGGGCTATCAAATACAATTTTATCATTAGATGGCGGATTAGCTTTTAATGGAACCGCTAAAAATGAACTCGTGAAAATATTACTAACCAGAAATATTACTACTAAAAAAATGGCCACTCTTTTCATATTTACAACCCACATTAAGTTTAATAATCGAATAATAAAAATACCAAGAAATGAGTTTATAAACTCTTGTAGTTCATGAGCATAAATGCTCTTTTGAAATGTTCATGAACATTTTTCTTTTTTAAGAAAATTTTTACTTTTAAATTTTAACTTTTGCAATTTAAAATTACCTAAGCAAAAATTCAGATGCATTGACCCTAGACCCCACCATTCACAATCCGCTAAGCGCACTCGCCAGCATAATAGAATCAGTATAATCTTCTTTACTCCTCGATGTGTCGATAAACACCCTATCCAGATTGAGCACCGGCGCCCCCAGGCTGCGGCAGTTGCCAAGATAGTGCAGTGTTCGGAACAACAAGTTACCCACGATCCCGTTAGGTGCAATAATGATGTTCGAATCCTTGTATGCATCTTCGATCAGTACACCGTAATGCTTGGCGTCGAATCCTTCATCTTTGGCAAGTTTGAATAACTTTTCACCGGCCCGTAACGATTCGTCCACAACTCCTGACCTACCAATATCCTCCGGCAATCGGCCGCCGGAGATGATCGCACTCTTTGATGCAATACCTAGTCTTTGCAGTAAAGAGTCGATCAACTTTATGAACTCAAGGCGTTCATCGATAAAAATACCCTCGTCTATACCTACTGGGGCCAAGAAAAAGGCATCCTTGTCATTAATACAGATTAAAGCGGCCCTATAGATCGACACGATCTTGAAGGTAGATTTGAGATCGGAGATAATCTCTTTCGCAGGCAGATCACCGCGGAGCGCCCCCGAGATCTCGCCACTCTTCAATGCGGAGATCAGATCCTGAGGTGTATCATAGGTAACGACATCTGCATAGCCCTGGTCAGTAGCACTCTCGATGCTGTTCTCGATGATATTCTTTGTCTTTGTCCCACCTTCGTTAGTCATCCCTATTCCTATCTTGGCATGATGTTTCTTTGCCCTCTTTTGCATTTTCAAAAGCAGATCCATGGCTGACCAATCCATTTAACAGTATAAATTAATCGTTCTGGAATTGATACTTCGCACCGGCATACGTTAACATAATTACGACTAACAAGAATAATATAAATGAAATAATTGGGCCCAAGCCTATCAGGAAAAACATCACAGCCGCACCTACCAAACACCCGCCCAAGAACGCCGTCATCACGACCAAGAATTTTTCGACCAGGAACCACATGATCACCATGGCCACAAAGAAGGTTATGAGTGCGAGGAATTTATCGCCGGTGAAAGTTAATGCTATACCCGCGAAAATAGCGGCAACGATCAACGAGATCAGACCATACATCAACGACTTTCCCAGGTAGCCGCCGATCAACGCGCCTACTATTACTGCAATGATCAGACATAGATTCAAGGGTAGATAATCGGCAGCATACGGATATATAATTGGGGCAAGCCAGAGGCCGACGGCAACACCGGCGATCGCTCCAATTAGAAATGCAAGGGTTTCCAACATGGTCTTACCATAAAAAGCCAGGGCAAGCCCAAGACAAATCATGATTATAATAGCAATATAATCGAACATGAAAAATCTTCTCACAGCATTTTTTTATTATGTATAGTTTAATAGATTAGTGATATTTAATATTAATGATAGTAAATTTTTGTTCAATTATTAATTATATTTTAGGAGTCGGGAGTCCAGAGTCTTGGGGGTCAAGAGTCATAAAATCTACATCCTGATCTTTAATTGTAACCCCTGACCCATGATCTTGACACCCCAGACTCCCTAGACTTATCAGCATAATCCAATCGATAAACGATAAATTTATTAATAATAAGTACTATACAACATCAGGTTAACAAATTAAGATTAAGGTGATAGCATAGGTAATAATTACGATCTTGATGCGATCTTCAGTGTTTTGGAGAATCCCATTAGACGCAAAATACTGGCAACTTTGGCCAAAGAACATCACTATCCACTACAACTTTCCAAAGAGCTCGGGATCAGCCAGCAGGCCATCATGAAACATCTGAAAGTGCTGGAAGATAACAGCCTGGTAGACTCGTTTGAAGAGAAGAGTACCCTGGGCGGGCCGCCACGGAGATCCTATGTGGCAAACAGGCGTATCTCTTTACGTATAGATGTGGGGCCCAACACTTTCAACACCGAGATCTATGATTACAGGGAAATAGAGCATATTGTTGTGGATAAAAGTGACGACACAGTAGATGTAGATAAAGATATGACCAAATTGGAAGACGAGTTCGAACAGATTCAAAACATCGAAGACCCGAGCGTTAAATTGACCAAATTTTCAAAAACTATCCAGAACGTTAATGAAAAACTTGAAGAATTGAAATTCAAACGCTCCAAGCTGCTCAGTCTTAGAGAAGCGGTTATTGAAGAATCGAATAAAATAATTATTGATCTGTGCCAGGAATATAATGAAAGAAAGATCTTATATTATTTACTTGCGAATTCCGATAGAGACATTTCAAGAATTTCAGAGATCATGGAGATGCGTGAGAAGGTCATTAAAGAAATATTTAAGAATTTGATAGACCATCGAATATTTATGGATCTAAATGTAGATGAGGATATTTTTTAACACTCAATATTTGAAAACGCAAAACTTCAACTAATTAATGTGCGGGTGGCAGAAAACTTTAAATAGCTTTAGCTATATAACTACAGCTATACAACCTCGGGTTGTGTAGTGCCCGGCTTGGTTTTGATATTAAGTTTACAATCGCTAGGAGGAAATATAATATGGCTAAAAAAGATGAAATTAAATTAAAAGTCGCAGAAGCACGACCAAATGATATAGGTCGCGGCATAGTCAGGGTCGATCCGTTCATCCAGAAAAAAATGAACCTGGAAACAGGTGATGTAATAAAGATAATCGGTAAGAGCGAGACTGTGGCCAAGGTCTGGCCAGGGTTCCCCAATGACGAACTTTCAAATATTGTACGAATAGATGGTATGATACGAAGAAATGCAGACGTGGGTATCGATGAAAATGTAATAATAATAAAAACAAAGGCAAAACCGGCCAAGAAAATTACATTTGCACCAACACAACCATTGAAACTGATGGGTGGTGAAGAATATTTACAACAGGTCCTGGAAGGGCGTGTGCTTACAAAAGGCGATCTATTAACCCTTAATGTAATGGGTAAAAAGATCGATCTGGTAGTTGTCAACTTTTCACCAGGTGCGGATGCGGTAATTTTAGAACCGGGCAGTACTGTAAAGATCAGTGATAAACCAATTTCCGAGAAGATCAGTAAATTACCACGGGTCACCTATGATGATGTGGGTGGTTTGGAGGAGGAGGTTAGAAAGGTTCGCGAAATGATCGAATTACCCTTACGCCACCCTGAACTGTTCGATAAATTGGGTGTTGAAGCGCCCAAAGGTGTACTGCTCCATGGACCGCCCGGGACAGGTAAAACCCTACTGGCACGTGCCGTGGCTAGTGAGACCAACTCCAACTTTATTTCGCTTAGCGGACCCGAGGTCATGAGCAAATTCTACGGCCAGAGCGAAGAAAACATTCGTGATATATTCAATGAAGCGGAGGAAAATGCACCCAGCATAATTTTCATTGACGAGATCGATTCTATTGCACCAAAGCGCGATGAGGTTTCCGGCGAGGTCGAGCGTCGTGTGGTTGCCCAGATACTTGCACTCATGGACGGGCTCGAATCGCGTGGTAAGGTGGTTGTCATAGGGGCAACCAACAGGCCCAATGCTCTTGATCCTGCCCTGCGTAGGCCCGGTAGGTTCGATCGGGAGA
This sequence comes from Thermoplasmata archaeon, assembly GCA_020696345.1. Lineage (GTDB taxonomy): Archaea > Thermoplasmatota > Penumbrarchaeia > JAEHCK01 > JAEHCK01 > JAEHCK01. Next base: position 9,765 of record JAEHCK010000018.1, read on the forward strand.
TAGTGATCGGGATACCAAACCGTAAAGCCCGCTTGAAGATATTGAAGATCCATACCAGGGGTATGCCAATTGAAAAAAGTGTTAGATTATCAAAGTTGGCAGATATAACCCATGGTTTCGTCGGTGCAGACATGGCAGCACTCACACGCGAGGCTGCAATGCGTGCATTACGCCGTATTATACCTGACATCAACCTCGAAGAGGATATACCGCCCGAGATCTTAAACAAGCTTAGTGTGACAAATAACGATTTTAAAGAAGCACTGCGTGAACTCGAGCCATCAGCACTTCGCGAGGTCATTATCGAAAGCCCGGATATACGTTGGAACGCGATCGGCGGTCTGGCATCTCCGAAACAGGAGTTACGAGAGGCCATCGAATGGCCGTTGAAATATCCAAAATTGTTCGAGCATATGAATGGAGACACGCCAAAGGGCATATTATTATACGGCCCCCCCGGGACCGGTAAGACGCTGTTGGCAAAGGCGGTGGCAACCGAAACGGAGGCCAACTTTATCAGCATTAAAGGGCCCGAATTCCTGTCAAAATGGGTTGGCGAATCGGAAAAGGCCGTGCGCGAGACGTTTCGTAAAGCCAAACAGGCCGCGCCATGTATAATATTCTTTGACGAGATCGATGCAATAGTGCCCGTACGCGGCGGCGGATTCGGTGATTCGAAGGTAACAGAACGTATCATCAGCCAGGTCCTGACCGAGCTTGACGGCCTGGAAACTTTGCATGATATCGTGGTCATCGGCGCTACAAACCGGCCGGATATGATCGATTCCGCACTGTTACGGCCTGGCAGGTTCGATAGATTGATATATATACCCCGGCCAGAGTTCGACGCACGAAAGGAAATATTCAAGATCCATACAAGAGGTAAACCGCTGGCTAATAATGTTAAACTCGACGAATTGGCCAAGAATACCGAGAACTTCAGCGGCGCCGATATAGCGGCAGTTTGCAATGAAGCGGTGATGCTGTCCATAAGAGAGTATGTACAGGCCGGCGGTACCGATAATCCGGAACTGATCAAATCCAATAAGATCAATATGGAACATTTCCAAAAAGCGCTGGAGAAGGTTAAACCCGGGAAGATACAAGAATCCATCGAAAAATATGGCGCCACACTGCAAAATCTCGGAACTGGTGGATTTGGTCAAGATAAAAGTAAATCCCCCGGTGAAGAAAAGGAGATGTATGTTTAAGGAAATGAGGTACTTCTATCGATTCAGGTATAAAGAGAATTATCATGATGAAATATATTGAGAGAAATTCCAAATAACAAATTCCAAACAAGGAGATGAAAAATATGAAGGAAAAGATACCTTTAGGGCGTAAGCCAGATAATGATAAAGAAAACAATGAAAAGATAGATAGAATAATAGAACATCCGAGTTGCAGACCGGTTGGTAACCCTGATGATGGTCCGGATGATAGGAACAACCCACGACCGCCAGAACCACCACGGCCATCACAACCACAACAACCACGATCAACAGACCCACGCAAGGAGTTCGAACGATCTTTCATGTCGCCGTTTGGATCTGATGACGACCTCAACAGTTTTTTCGGCAGATCGCTGTTCCGGTCAAATGAGGAATTCATGCTGGACTTCGATCGCGGGCTCAGTGAGTTGCACGAAAGAATGGACAGTATGTTCAGAGGTGGAATGGAAGGTAACCAAGAGCTGCCTGGTGAAGGCGGGCCCTTTGTGTACGGATTCTCGATGCATTCCGGACCCGACGGTGTACCGCATTATAAAGAATATAGCAATATGCCGACGGAGATGAGAGAGGCCTTCAGGGAACAAAGAGAATTACCCTCCCCCTCCTCATGTACAGACGGAAGCTGTGATACGGGCGTCGGTTGCGGCTCTAACTCCAGCCCTAACCCAAGACAAAACCCAGCCCGACAATTTATTGAGCGGCACACAGGCAATATAGTACGAAAACCGTATACAGATATAATGGACTGCGGCGACCATATCTCGATTACAATGGAACTACCCGGAATTGACAAGAAATATATCGCTCTGGAGCTGGAAGGATCTGAGCTGGAGGTTTCGGTCGATACACCCGAACGGAAATATTACAATAAGATCCCGTTACCGGTAGAGGTTGAGGTTGAGCCAGAGTCGATCGAGGCGAACTTCAAAAATGGCGTACTTAATATAAACATAAAGCACAAAGAGCAAAATAAAAAGAAGGAGAGCAATAAGATCAAGATCAATTAGTAATGTCAATTCTATTCTGGCAGAATTGAAGGTGAGGGAGTGTAAGAGTGTGTGAGTTGTAAACAGGGGTCAGGGTTTCTTATATTTCTAAATTTCATTTATTTGTTTTATTACACATTTATAGATATTTTTATTCATTATGCATTTCATATCATATTAAATCTTAAAATAAACTTTAACATTATATGGCATTGGAAACAATTTGTGGATTAAGTGAATTCAATTACAAATAATTCGAAATAAAATCAATTACTAAATCACCCTGACCCCTGAATTATGGCCCCCAAACTCCTGACCCCAGACCCCTGATTAACTCACACACTCCGATAGATATCAAAGATTTAGCAATCAAAGGCAGCCTCGCATACAGCCATGGCAGGTACGAGGATGCGATGGTGAAGCTGAGGTGAACTTAATAGTTTAATGTTATTAGCTGATTCTTATCAATATAGGCAGAGCCTGACAAGCGGGTTTTAAATAGGGCCTAACGCAGTGGAGCCCGATCCCGAGTGATTTGAAGCCTGGGGTTAGAATTCCAGTTTAAATCAATAATTAATAAACGGAATTTTTACCCCTCCAGTAAAAATAAAAAGTCATTAAAAATTAAACTTATTTTTGTGTGGCACTCCTGGAAGCCGACTCCGAGGGACCTATCCACATATCCTGTGCCACATCGTGGCACAACAACCCCATTTACCTCAGACCCATTTCAAATACTTTGTTCATATCCCAAAATTCGATCTCATTTTCGGTGTCTTCTAATAGATTTTTCCTAAACCCAGTTCGACTCACCAATAGGTATCTTTTTTTATAATTCTTAAATCCTTTGATCAAGTTACTCTTTCTTTTCAAGTCCTCGAAAACATCGTACCCGACATTTCTATTCGTCCATTTTACCTCACCTAATAATAATTCATTTTTTCTTTCATCCAATGCAAAAATATCAATTTCTTCAGCCTTATGCCACCATCTGCCAACCTTGGAAAATCGCCCCCCATTGATCAAAGTTTCTATTATTACAGATTCAAAAATATAACCCATGTATTGTTCATATTGTTCTTTTATACTATCTATCTTGAAGTTCTCGGTTTCTATTGCAACTATATTCGGATAAATGAATCTGAAATAAAAGTGCATATAATTATCTGATAATTTATATATGCCAATCTTTTTCCTTTTGGGCCTTCCCACTGGTAGCTCGTAATTAATAATTCCCAACCGTTCAAGATTATATAAATACCTGGACAATGCTCCTTTATCAAGTTTAGTATAATCAGCAATTTTTTTTAATCTAACTTTTCCCAAGGTAATCGACTCAAGAATAAATACATAATTACTGATTTCCCGTAATTCTTGTTTTAAGAGGATGCGGCCCTCTTCAAATAGAAATCCCCCTTTTTTCATGATCTTATTCTCAAGATTGGTCCAAAAACTATTTTTTGGGTTAAACTTTAAAAGATATGCAGGTATCGTATCTAAAACTCCATAAGTCATTAAAATATCCTTAAACGAATAATTTGGAAAGAATTCTATCAGAGAAGTCAATGGTAAATGTGTAAGGTTCCATTGACCAGTTCGCCTACCATATAATGGAGCCTTAGGTGAGAGAACTTTTTGTTCCATCATTCCAATACTTGAACCGCTAATAATTAATGTTATATTTTTTTTAGAGAGGTTCAGGTCCCATGACCTTTGGAACTGTGACAGAGTTTCAGGGTGATTATGAAATAAATATGGAAACTCATCGATCACTATCACGATCTGATCCTTGGTATGCCATTTAAAGAACTCCTGGAATAATTCCTCAAAACTTTCTATATTCAACTTCGAAAATGAATCGTTATTTAGAAATTCAGCCATCACCGATTGAAAATATTTAACATTATCTCTAATTGATGTTTCCACAGCCATTAAATATATACTTGGTTTATTTTTACAGAATTCAGTTATTAACCTAGTTTTGCCAATTCTTCTTCTACCATAGATAATGATCATCTGCGGGCCATTTTCTTTATGAATGTTTTCCAGGAATTCTAGCTCTTTAGTTCTATCAATAAATTGATTCATCATCATTATGATTATGTATCAAGTATATTTAAACTTTCCTGAATTACCATCGCATTCAATATGTAAATAATAGTTATAACATAATGAGAGATAAGGGGGAAAGAAAAACAAAATGCAAGTATCCAAAACACCAAATCCCAAACCCTAAATTCTAAACAAAAACTAACTTTGGGAAAGCCGAAGGGTTTTCCAGAGCAAAACGATTTCCTTCGAAAATCATCTAGAGCTAAAAATTCTTTTAATTGGTATATAATAAGAGATAGAATTTTTACCCCTATAGTAAAAAAAAGAATATTTGAAAAATCAATATTTTTTTTGCTTGTTTAGGGTTTAGATATTCGAACTTCGGATTTTGTATTATTTGGATTTATTCTCCATCCGCAATCCACATTTTATCTGCCTTCTCCAAGATCTTAACATAAAGGTTTGGTGAGATGTAATATCCAAAATCAATTAACCTATCCATCGCAGCTTTGAATGTATCCAGATCGATCCTTTCGATCTTTAGGTTTTTTAACAGCAGATACGGCGTACTTACAATCTTTAACCCAAAATATTTTGCAGCGGAAATTGCTCTTTTATCATCAACGATAAGCTCATCAACTTTGATCTTTTTTGCAAGTTCTATTACAGACAATTCACCAGGATGCAAGTTCAAACCTTCCTTCTTACCCTCGAACTCTTTCACAAGAATGAACTTCTTGTCTATCAATTTCTTTATTGATAACGCTTCTATGAATCCCCTATCCATACCCTTTTCTATTTCCTCGATCACAAGTTCAGTAGTATAAACATTTTCGTAGATGCGAAGACAATCAAGCATGCCCAATTTAGTTAGAAAGATCAATGGTGAAGTGTTTATTGCAGCTTTCATTACAAATCCTTCAGAGCATTTTCTAACTCGATCTCATCGGTCCTAAAGCCTATGCCTCTCCTTTTCAATTCATCTATGAATTCCCATAAAGATATTTGTGCCTCCCTGGCACATTCCCACGCACTGCATGATCCCTTTTGATATTTCTTTAATGCATCATCAAGTAAAATATCATGGATCCCGAGCGTTATTGCCTTTTTGATTAAATTTGTTCTATCCAATGATTGCTCTTTTGCTATTTCATCTATATATTTCAGATCATTTTCGTCCAGTCGTATCGTGGTAACGGGCATAATTCCACCATATAATACAATACACTACAATGTATTTAAGACTACCTATGGTCAGGGCAGGTACGGGGGTGCAATTCTCGCCTAACACCAGATCCTGGTGAAAGAGCCGTGTAAGCGCCCGGACATTGAAGCGTCCATCAAGAATGCCATGGGGAAGATGAGGTGAACTTGAGCGTTTAATCAGAATAATATTTCTTAAACCAAGCAATAGACCTCTTCACGCCATTTTTAACGCTGGTCTTTGGCTCGAAACCCAGATCACGCCGGGCCTTATCGATATTTGCATAGGTCTCACGAACATCACCAGGCTGCATGGGTAAGAACATCTTCTCGGCAGTTACTCCCAACTCTTTTTCGATGAATGATATAAAATCCATGAGCTTGACAGGACTGTTCCCACCCAGATTATAGATCTCGTAACCTCTTGGCGTATCCAGGCAATTCAGGACCGCCGGGACCATATCTTCGATAAATGTAAAATCCCGCAGCATTTTACCATAACCATACACCTCGATCGGTTCTTTTTGTACCATATTCCGGGCAAACGTATAAAGCGCCATGTCCGGTCTGCCCCAGGGACCATACACCGTGAAGAACCTGAGACCGGTCATCGGAGTCTTGAACAAATGATGGTATGCATGTGCCATGAGCTCGGTCCCCTTTTTGGTTGCGGCATAGAGTGAAATTGGGTTATCCACACGATCCGACTCGGAGAATGGGATCTTCCTGTTACCGCCGTACACGGACGATGATGAGGCAAACACGAAGTTCTTCACACTTTTCTTGGACCATTCAAGTAGATTCAAAGTTCCCAGTAAGTTTGATTGCTCGTACACATACGGATTTTCGAGCGAATATCGAACACCCGCCTGCGCCGCCAAATGGCAGATGACCTTTGGTTTTTCTTTTTTCAAAATATCGAAAAGTTTCTCTCTCTCTACAAGATCTAAATAATGAAATGTATAGTTAGGGTATTTTTTCAAAATATCGTTCCTATCTTCTTTTAACGTCACTGAATAATACGGGTTCATGTTATCTATGCCTATGACCTCGTCACCGCGGTCTAATAGCGCCTTTGCCACATAAAAACCGATGAATCCCGCCGAGCCGGTAACCAGATACTTCTTCATAATATCATCTTCGGAAAATGAATAATTATGGATCTCTACTCTACATAACGATTTCAATATATATTTTTGCGCATAAACACTTGACTCTCGATTTGTTAGTTGCTAGTGTGATCATATGACACCTTCTAGAAACAAGGACCTACAATTGACTCCCACACCAAGATGGAAGATGAGAGATAAATCCCAAATCCAAATAATACCAAACTCAAAGAAAACTCAAACTCCCAAAACCCAAAATTCTTACACTCCCACACACTTACGCTCCCCAAACTCCCACACCCACAAACTCCACAACTCACACACTCTTACACTCCCTAAACTCCCATAACTCTTGACTCTTTAGACTCCCGACTCTTTAGACCCTCGACTCTTTAGACTCTGGACTCGCTCATCAATTTATTATCAATTTCTTTTACAACCGATGAGGCGAATTGGAAAAAAATAATTAACACGAAAAAATGAATATCAATCATATTTCTTACAACGAAAACAATAAGATCTATTTTGGGATTCAACAAAAAATAATTGATGTCCACAAGTAAAACAAACATCACCTCCTGAAGGTACGGTTTTCTTTTGTGGAGGTTTTAATTGATCTATAGGTTGCACATTTTTTGATATTGTTTTGTGTTTTTTATGATGAATGAATGAAAAGATATATACAGAAACAATTATTATTACTAAAATAGATAAGATTGTTAGAATTAATAATGTAATTTTAAATTGGTCATTAGTTTGTTTTTCATTCTCAGATGAAGAATTATTATCTTGTTTATATTGATATAAATTAATTATTGTTGATACTGGCTCAGCAATATTGCCATTAGAATCCTTTGCATTAAAAGATATTTTTATTACATTATAATCTATTGAAATTACAAATAATTTTGTATTGTTATATTTTTCCCATGTGCTCCAAATACCATCATCGATGCTAAATGACATGTTTGATACATTAGACAGCTCGTCAGTGGCATTTAATTTCAATGAAATTAAAAATGAATTTGACTCTATTGCGACATTATCAACTTGAATGGATAAAAGATATGGTGGGTTTGTATCTAAAATAATTTTATCAAATATGGGCTCAGCAATATTTCCTGCATTGTCCATTACTTTAAGATAAATTTTCTTTTCACCATTGATTTCTGTAATAGTTAAAGAATCTACATTATTAAAAGGCACCCACCCCGTCCATGTAATCCTATCATCATAAAACATCATTTGTCCTAAACCAGATAATGAATCATATGCTGTTATGGTTAAGTCTAATAATGTCGAATTTGTATATTTTGCACCGTTATTTAGTAAAAAAGATATGTTCTTAGGTGGATTAGTGTCCAATATTATTGAATTAAAAACGGGTTGGGCAATATTCCCAGCTAGGTCTTGAGCTTTGAAAAATACTATTTTTTTACCATCACCAATAGGAAGATTTTGATAAGTTATTCTTTGAAATGATTCCCAATCTGTCCAGCTAATATTATCCATACTAAATGCCATTTTGGAAATACCAGATATATAATCAACTCCATTTAAAGTTAATGATATATTATTAGAATTAGTAAATTCATCATTTTCATTGATTGTAATATTTAACCAACCTGGTGGAATTGTATCTAAGGTAATTGTATCAAAAACCGAAAAGGCTATGTTACCTGCTCGGTCTTGAACTTTAAAAAAGACCGTTTTTTCATCATTACCGGGGGGTAAAGTAATTATCTTTTTCAATTTAAATTTCTCCCATTCTGACCAAATAATTTTTTCAAAACTAAATGACATTTCATATGGACCTGAACCGGAATCTGTTGCATTAAGTTGTAATTCTACCAATTGATAATTTATATATTCAGTACCATTTTCAATAATTATTGAAATCTTTGGGCGTTTAGTATCTAATTCAATTGAATCAGAAACTGGTATTGCAATATTTTCTACTATGTCTTTAACTCTAAAATAAATAATTTTTTTACCATCAGAACCTGATAAATCAAATAACTTTTTCGTTGAAAACCGTTCCCATTTAGACCATTCCAAACCATTAATGCTGAACGACATGTGTGATACTCCAGTCCCAAAATCCTCAGCTGTTAAAAATAAAGTTACATCTTTAGAATTAGTAAATAAATCACCATTATTGATAGAGATTGACAAATTAATTGGCGTATTGTTATCAAACATGAATGTGATTCCATACTCTGGAATTCCATAGTTCCCTGCCTTATCTATGGATCGTGATTGAATAATATAGCGAGTATCGCTATACCAAAATACATTGCCTGCATCATATAACCAAAATTGAGATCCCTCTGTAGGTAACCAAGTTTTATCAATTTCCCAATCTAAACCATTCCATGATTTATTGTCATTAATATTGGTTATAGATATTTCTGTTGTATTTAATCCGCTACCATTAATATCATTAGAGTAGCCAGTAATAGTATCTATTGATGCTAAATTAGAATTGTTTATGGGTGTGACGATATAAGAGTATGGTCTTTCATTATCGAATTTAAAACAATTACCATGCTTGAATAGCTCAACATTTGTTGCGATATCTACTGCATATACAGAGATAATATATTGGTAATTTGTTATCCAAGGTATTTCATTAGAATTATAAATCCATTCTTCAGTACCGGCTGTCTCTAGCCATGTTTCAAAAATTGACCAACCTGAACCATTCCAATAATAATCATCAATCTTTCTTTTTATTGAAATTCGGACATAACCAATACCTGAGCTAGCTGTATCTACGGCCGTTCCAGAGATTTCATAAAGTTTATTAAAATTAGTGTTATTTAAAGGATGGCTAATTGTTGAAAGTGGTTTTGTCAAGTCAAAACAAAAATTATTGCCGGTTCCAGGAGTCTCAAGATTTGATGCATTATCTAATGCTCTGGAAATTACAAAATATTGTGTATTATTAGTCCAAGTGACAGTTGATGTGTCGTGTGACCAATTAGTAGTTCCAACGGTTAACAACCATTTCTTGGTACTTATCCAATTTGATCCATCCCAATAATAATTATCATTGATTCTTTTAATATTGATTTCTACTTTATCTATTCCTGATCCACCCACATGATCGGATGCAGTCCCGTAAATTGATATTATTTCATTATACCAATTATTATCTTCTGGCATAATAATCTGAGATGTGGGTTTTTTTGTATCGATTATCAATGTATTTGGTGCGCTATAAAATCCCCAATCATTATCGTTATCTTTTAATCTTATCTTCCAGTACCAGATACCGTCCGTAATTTTCGAGTATATGGTGTCGTCAGGAAATTGCCAACTGCGATTGATTGATATTTGTTCACCACTATCATAATTAATATTTTTAAATGTGACATCTTTTGCTATTATAACCTGAAAAGCGGATTGTTGACTTGAATCTAAATCAGTAAAATTCCATGAGAATAAGGGGGTATTATCAATCGTGCAATAACCGTTGTAAGGCAGTAATGATTTTGTTTCAGGCAAACAATTATAATTGAGCGAAATATCTTTTAACTTTGGTGTTCCGTTGTTATTATTTGAAGTGAAATAAATCTTATATTGTATCCATTTTGCACCGTGATGACCTATCCAGACCGTTGCGGGTAAAGTCGTATAATATGTTGATTTGGTACCATCTGGACCCACAAAGCTATTATTAACTAATTCAGATTCGTCTGCACCAGTTTTTATTTGTAATTTAATGCTCGTATTAACTGGAGTTGATACATTCCAACTGATGTTGAGTAACGAAGCGTTTACACTGAAATTATATCTATCGGAAATGAATGTGCCACTCTTTTCATATTTATTTGTATTCTGTTTTAATATCCAAGTCTCATCAGTATCTCCATTGGTTTTATATCCACCAAATAATACAATACTTGTTGTGCCATTAACCAAAGCCATTACAGGGCCATATCTAGGTTCTGGCATAATATGAAAGTTAAGCTTAGTCCAATTATTTTCACTTAAATTATAAATCCAGGTGTTCTTCCTAGAATGACTGCCACCGAAAAGTATAACTTTATTAATAATATTAATTGGTACTACAGCAGGCCTCTCTCTTGCAGGAGGTTTATTTGGTGGCATCATATTGGTCCAATTATTTTCACTGAAATCATAAATATAAGTTTTATCATCTGGACCAAATGTTAGAATTTTATCGGTTCCAAAAATTGGAGCCATTCCAAAGTCAGATCTTGTTGGTGGTTTGTTTTGTGGAAACATTTTAGTCCAATTATTCTTACTAACATCATATACCCATGTATCATTCATGACCCCAGTACCCGATCTCCATCCACCAAATAACAAAACTTTATCTGTACCATAAATTGGAGCCATTGAATGAGCACATCTGTCAATAGGACTTTTCGCTGGTAACATTTTTGTCCATTTATTGTTACTTAGATTATATACCCAAGTATCGTTTGTCGTCCAACTATTACCATCCATACCACCAAAAAATAATACTTTATCAGTTCCATTAATTGATGCCATTGCATGATTTTTTCTCTTAGAGGGGCTATTCGAAGTGATTTTTTTTGTCCATTTATTATCATTTAAATCATATATCCAAGTATCAGCAAATGTTTTTGTATTATAACGTCCACCATAAAGTAAAACTTTATCAGTATTATAAATGGTTGCCATAGCATGTTTATACCTTGGACTTGGTTTTGCTGTCAATGTCATCTTGCTCCAATTATATTGGCTTGCGTTAGCTAATCTTATCTCGGCAGTTGTCCCATTACCATCGATTTTCAAGTAATCTAGTGTGCCATTTTGAAAATCCACTCTAGTTGTTTCCGTCCAGGTTGAACTTGCAGAAGCTTCTTTTATAGTGTATGGTTCAAATGGTGAAAATTGAACTGCAGACATGATTATTAATATAATTACTACAATCTGGATTAACAGTTGACATTTTTTAGATAGGTTTTTTGAATATCCCTTACCACCCAACAAAATGTTCCCTCAATGATATTGAATAGTATGATTCATTATGTCTTTTAATCTATAGTAATAGATAATGTGGCTATTTAAAATTTTTTATTTTATATATATTTATATAATTAGGTTAAATGCAACGTATTAAGAAATCATAACACAAAATTATTTAATAGAGAATAACATTATTAACCATATCAATCAGAATGGGTGGCGGAATGGCCAATGTTATAATAAAAAAAATGCTAATATCCATTTATTTTGTGTTCATATTAGTCACCATCGGGTTTGCAGGGATCATAGTATTCGATGGTGTAGTAGACGATGGTTCCGTGGTTGGCACAACCACACGATATGTGGGCGGTTCAGGACTGGGGAATTATTCAAAGATCCAGGATGCTATAGATAACGCCACCGCTGGGGATACCATTCGCGTCTACGCAGGAACATATTATGAGAATGTGATTGTTAATAAAACGGTGACGTTAATTGGGAATGGAACAACAAATACGATCATTAATGGCAGTGGTAAAGATGATGGCATTCACATTTTAGCTGATTGGGTAAATGTGAGTGGATTTACAATATGTCAAGCTAATAAGGGGGTAAATATAAATGGAGCATCAAATGTAACAGTTGAGAACTGCAATATTAATAATTGTACACAAGGGATAAAAATTACATCTCCATTTTTTCAAGATGATTTTGACACGGGCACATGGGATAATTCTAAGTGGACCCGATCTAATCCTTATGCTGGTATTAGCTCACATACTTCAAAGTCAGGGTCCTATTCTATGTATACCCATTGCCGAGATGTTACTGTTACTTCAAAGGTTTTTAATACTAGTTTATTTTCAAGAGTAGAAGTGGGTTTTTGGATTCGAAGAGGAAGTGGTATATTTAGTGATAAACCAATGTGGGGTGATGACCTAATTATTGAATATTATAATTCTACGGGTTTTTGGAAACAGATTGTTAAATATTATGGTAGCGGATTGGCGGGTCAGATTTATAATCCTTTGTATAATCTGAGCAATGATGCAATTCATTCAAAGTTTAGATTAAGATTTAGACAAACAAATGGAGGGGGCTTAAACCAAGATTACTGGCATATAGACGATATAATCATAACGGATTATTTAACTGATAATCAATCTGAGAATAATCTCATTCGCAATAATATCTGCTCAAATAATATTCGTGGCATCTACATTTGTTCATCGTCAAACAACAAGATTGATAACAATACCTGCAACTTGAACGACGACGGCATTTTTTTATGGGACTCATCGAGTATTACGCTCGCAAACAATACATGTAACTTGAACAAGGCCGAAGGTATCAATTTAAATTCTTCAATAAGCAATACACTCGCAAATAACACACTCTCAAACAATGATTGTTATGGCATACAATTTTATTCCTCTGGCAGTAATAAACTCATAAATAACACTATTTCGGATAATGGTTGGGACGGTCTCAGGCTTTATTCCTCTACTAGCAACACACTCATTAATAACAATGCCTCAAAGAATAATAAAAGTGGTTTTAAGCTTTTTAACTCGAATAGTAATACCCTGGCTAATAACACTGGTCAGAGCAATAAGGAAAGCGGTTTCAAACTTTTCAATTCTTTCAACAACATGCTCAACAATAACATTGCCCATAATAATCAAAATTACGGTCTTGAACTTGTTAATTCTAACGTAAACATGCTAATTAATAACACTGCCTTGAACAATAATGAAAGTGGTCTTAAGCTTTTTAATTCGAACAGTAATACCCTTGCTAATAACACTGCTCAGAGCAATAAGGAGAGCGGTTTCAAACTTTACAATTCTTATAACAATATGCTCAACAATAACATTGCCCATAATAATCAGAATAGCGGACTTGAGCTCGCTAACTCTCATAGCAATACACAGGCTAATAACATTGCTTTAAATAATAATGAAAGTGGTCTTAAGCTCACTAGCTCTTGTAGTAATACTATAACTAACAATAATGTCTCTGATAATGATTACGGCATCTATCTCTGGGACTCTCGAAATAATCTACTTAGCAACAATTATTGTACGAACAATACTGATGGCATCAAATTGAATTATTCATCAGATAACATAATGAACAATAATACATGCAACTTTAATTCCTTTGACGGCATATCTAATTACCACTCAAGTTTTAACATCATATCTAATAACTACTGCAATTCCAATAATAATGGCATTTACATCAGTTCTTCCAAATTAATTACGATGAGGAATAATACCTGCAATTTCAATGATAATAATGGCCTCAATCTATATAAAATCAATTTAGATGTGAGTATTAATCAATCTGATGAAATCATATTTTACGACAATTTTAGTACAGACAAAGGGTGGACTGGTTATGGCAAGGCCGAATGGGAACGTGGACCCGCACAATCGGGAGCCAGAGATCCGGCGAATGACCACACACCTACATCTGATAAATACATAATAGGAAACGATATAGGCGGTGCATATTCGAATGGCATAAGTAAAACCTTTTGGTTGACCTCACCAAGCATTAATTGCCTAGGTTGGACCAATATACACTTCGAATTCTATCGTTGGCTTGAAATCGAGAACTCGTTTTGGGACAAAGCTTATATTGGGGTTTATAACGGTGTAAAATGGAAATACATATGGTCCCATTCGGGAGAAAATTATATCTGGGATAAACAGTGGAAACTCATATCTTTTAATGTTTCTGCCTATGCTGATAACAACCCCGCTTTTAGAATACGTTTTGGCTTGGGCCCTACCGACTCTTCAAACAGTTACGCTGGTTGGAGCATAGACGATGTGCAAATTACAGGGTTTCTATCCAAACCAGAAGTATATCACTTTCGTAATAATACTTATAATTCAAACTTAAATGATGGCATCCGTATTTACAATTCAAACCAGATTTCCTTATTGGAAAATAATTTAAACAATAATAATTTGGGTGTCAATATTACATCAGGATCAAGTAATTGTTCTATTATTAATACCTCAGTCATGAACTCTACGGCATTTGATATTAGATTTACCAATGATTCGCATGCAACCGCTCTCAATTGTACTCTTAATTGGTTTAATATAAACTATGCAGATTCTGCATCGAATTTAACAGTTAAATGGTTCATGCATGTAAATGTAACTAATGAAACAGGTGTACCTGTGCCACTCGCGAGTGTCGTGGTTATAGATAATTTTACTAATCAAATTTATAACAGTAATACGAACCCTACAGGTTATTGTAAATGGATTATCTGTAACGAATATATTGAAAATTCCACAGGGATTATCAAAAATTTCTCGCCCTATAATATAACTGCTAGCAAAACTCCGTACGAGGAAGGTTATGCTTATCCGGAACCTGTAATGAATACTAGTAATATAATCAATATAGTTCTTTACCCTGATATAACTCCACCTGATCCACCAACATATCTTGTTTTTGATAAAATTGGCGGCACTTTTTTAAACATGTCATGGAACGAATCCAACAGTCATGATGTGTATGGATATATTATCAATATCAATGATACGGGCTCCAATTCAACATTTCATTTTTTGTATTCAACCGAAAATTGTTACTTCAACGCCACTAATCTTCTTGAGGAGGTCACATATTATTTTGTGATAATAGCTTTTGATGATGTTCCATGGAATTCTTCCAATTTAACGGGTTATAATACTACAATCGATATTACACCACCGGAACCACCCACGTCAATCTTGTTTACTGATATTGGTCGTTGGTATTTGAATATATCCTGGACACCTTCGATCAGTGCTGATGTGGTTGGCTATCAAATATTTATAAATGACACTGGAACGAATACTAGTTTTCATTTTTTTGCTAATACCTCAAACTCGTATTTCAATTGCACTGGCTTATTGGAAGATACTAAGTATTATTTTAAAATAAGAGCCTACGATGAAGTATCGTTATTCTCTGTATTCTCGGACAATATTTCCTCACCAACGCTTGATCTCACTCCACCGCAGCCGCCTTCATTGTTAATATTCACTGAGAACGGAGGAATATTTTTAAATCTATCCTGGACAAGCTCAAATAGTACAGATGTTGAAGGTTATAATATCTATATCAACGACACTGGCTCGAACATTAGTTTCCACTTACTGGGGGCCACTCAAAACACCTTCTATAACGCAACGGGACTGCTTGAAGAGACGATATACTTTTTTGAGATAAAGGCATATGACGAAGTCCCATGGGAGTCGTCGGCATTAACAGGTAACAATACTACAATCGATATTACACTACCAAATGCCCCCACAAACCTAGCTATATTCAGACTCGGTCATAATTTCATAAATATCACCTGGACAGCCTCCACCAGCCCTGATGTTCAGGGTTACGAAATCTATCTCAATGATACGGGGTCAGCAACCAATTTTCATTTATTAAATACCACTCAAAATACTTACTATAACTATACAGGACTCCAAGAAGAGACTACTTGTTACTTCAAAATTAGGGCATTTGATGAGGTGTCTTATTTTTCAGATTTTTCATCTATTGTCTCAGGTACAACTATGGATATTACCCCACCATCAGCACCCACATCATTAATATGCAGTAAAATCGGCGGAAGATTCATCAGATTATCATGGAGTGCGTCAATTAGTATAGATGTTAAAGGTTATGAGATATATATCAACGACACAGGTTCAAATGTTAACTACCATTATTCAACCAAAACCACAAATAATTATTTCAACCATACAGGATTGGCTGAAGAAACCACCTACTATTTTCAGATTCGGACATTTGATGAAGTTCCTTTGTTTTCGGGATTTTCAAATGTGGTCTTTGCAACTACTTTTGATGTTTCTCCACCAATAGCACCAACCTCATTAACATTTTTAAAAGTGGGGGGAACATATTTAAATATATCTTGGAACGGTTCGATAAGTAAAGATGTCGAAGGGTATAAAATCTATATCAATGATACAAGCTCTTTGTTTAGCTTTAATTATTTAATTACCACTACAGAATGTTATTTTAATTATACTGGTCTGCCTGAAGAGACAAAATATTACTTCAAAATATTAGCCTTTGACGAGATTCCTTTGTTTTCGGCTTTTTCAAATGTAGCTTCAACAACCACCTTGGACATTACTGCTCCAAAGCCACCAACCGGCCTTACTGCTCAAAATCCCAAAGTGGATAGAATTACTCTTACTTGGAATCCTAATCCTGAGCCGGATATTGTTGGGTATAATATATATATTAACGAAACAGAGACAGGCTCTTTTATGGAATTTCGTCGGATAGACACTATGATAATTAACTTCCAGGAATTTACAATTATCAATTTGGTTGAAAAAACAACATATTATTTCGTAATTACTGCCTTTGATGAGGTGCCCAACTACTCCACTTATTCTAATGTAGCCATCGTTACCACATTGGATAAAACACCACCTATTGCTCCAATAGGACTTAAAGCAATTGCCATCTCAGGAACGAATATAACTCTTAATTGGGATTCTAATCCTGAGCAAGATCTTGCGGGATATAATATTTATATAAACGATACAAATAATAACCCAACTGGAACTTTTCACATTATTCACACATCATATGGATCTCACACATCATATACCGTGACTAATCTTTCAGAAAAAACCACATATTATTTTAAACTCAAAGCATTCGATGAAGTCCCCAATATCTCCCCTTTCTCTAAAGTTGCCTTCGCAACCACCCTTGATGAAACACCACCCAGTAAATCTACTGGCCTTAGGGTATCAAATCCTAATGTTAATAACTTAACTATCTCTTGGTCTGCAAACCTTGAATCGGATATATTGGGTTACAAGCTCTATAGAAGTTTATCGCCAAATGAGCAATTCAATTCAATAAATACATTACCCATTACGGAAACTCATTATCTTGATACAAATCTTGATGATAACACTACCTATTACTACAAGTTAAAAGCAATTGATACTGTAGATCTTGAATCCCTTTTTTCCGAGATTGCTTTTGGAACCACAAAGATAGGGCCACATCCGCCAGAGATCAGATATCACCTGGCAGATTTTGTGATATTAGAAGACAGTTATGATGATACAACTATAAATCTATACCAATGGTTCAAAGATGTAAACAACGATACGCTTATGTTCCGTTATGAAGGGGCTAACAATATTACAGTCGAAATATTTGAAGAAAACGGCACAGTAATTCTTAGATCAAAATATGACTGGTGCGGAAAAGAGACTATTACATTCTATGCTAATGATGGCATATTTGACGAGATATTTAATAATGTAACAATTACTATTGAACCGGTTAATGACCCGCCAAGGTTACCTGCAATCGTTAAACCCAAAGATGGGATAAGAGCCAATAAGTTTAAAACTCTTGATTTTGAAGGTCGATGTTATGATCCGGATTTAGAATATGGTGATGAATTGACCTTCACGTGGTACTCGAGTATAAATGGTGAGCTGGGTGAAGGGATTACCCTTGAAAATATTCACCTAGATGTAGGTGAGCATTTGATTACCTTGAATGTTACAGATACATATGGTGAAACATCCAATGCTGTTATCAAAGTAATTGTTCAAGAAAGTTCAGATAGAAAAGAAAATCAATATTATTCTGCTATAATCATAAGCTTAACCAGTATATTTATCATGATTTGCGTAATTTTATTCCTATTTGTACATTTTAAAAAGGAAAAAATTCAAAAAACAGTAGTTAGACAAAAAAAGGAGATTATACCAACTATTGATAATCAACTTCAGACCGCTCATATATTACCAAGTTCACCTTCATCGACATACCCATTAATCAAGAAACGCCCGCAAAATTTACCAGCATTCACATGCCCGAATTGCAGTAATGTAATCTATGAAAGAGATAAATGTTTAAATTGTGGGTGGATGGGAAAATGATCTTAATGATTTGTAAAATCCCAAAATCTAAATTCCAATTAAAAAACGGATATTTTTTTTTATTTTGAATTATTGTTGTTGATCTAGCTCAGGTTTTAGTTTTATTTGGGTGGGTTGAGCTGGAGGTTGAGGTTGTCCATTATACCACAACTTTTAATTACAGAACATTATTTATCACTGAACACCTGAAGGTGGTTGATTATGAAGAGGGCAATTTGTTTTATATTGATTTTTTTATTATGTTCTTCAGTTTTTTTCTCCATGTCAACATATTCAACCAATACAGCCCCGCCCCGCACATGGTCGGCCGGGTTAACTATTACGGGCATTCAATTAAGCAATTCTTCCAAAGAGCCCACGGAATATGGTGAGTACCTCAATAAAATGCATGAGGTTAGGATCACCATCGAAAATTCTGGTAACATTGTACTCACCGACATCGTATTTCAGTATAGTGTTAAACACGGCTCGGTAACGGACTTGACCGGTACGGACACGAACAGATCAAAATTGAACATATCAGAGGCACACACATACACATTCGACTGGACACCCGTGACAGGTGGCGGAACCGTGTATACCATTTATGCAAATGTCACCGGAAATAACTTCGGCGCCGCTGTTGGCCCGATCTTCTACGAAAAAGAATTCGTGATACGTGATGTGAAAAAAGATCTTGGCCCGGTGGGCTATAGATTTACCGCAACACCGAATCCTGGGAATGAATATGCAAACAAATCGCATGCTGTCATTGCAAAGGTGAAGAATCTTGGCAATTTTGACCTGTCAACACCGTTCTGGGTGAATGGCACGATATATTCATTCTCGGCTTCGGAGCAGTTGTGGTCAGACTCTAAATTATGCTCAATAACGTTACCGGCAAACCAGTATTGTGAAGTTACCTTTTCTACACCATGGCAGCCGCCCGCGGCCGGTATGTATCTGTTGAACCTTTCAACTTCGCTGAACGGCGATGAAAGAATTGAAAACGACAATCTCTCATGGTTACCGATCGCGATCAACGATATAGTGGATGGGGGCATTATCGATGTGGAGAATTATGACAATGGCGGGGTATACCCATGCGCACCAATTACTATAATAGCCGATATCGCAAATCAAGGCAACCTGAACATTACTGCAAATTTTTCTGCACTGCTTTTTATCAATTCATACCCATCGGGTGCGACCCTGTTCTCACCTGCCCCGATCCAGATTTCCACCACCGGCCCCGGGAACATAACAGAACCGGGCCTGAAAACAAAAGCGATATTTTCATCATGGGATGGTGGCGGGTCAAACCCCGGCAAGGTCTGGATCAATATCAGTATCGATCCTTTGGAAGTGAACGGGTCAAATTTCAACAATAATCTTTCCATAATTATCGAGCTTCTGGATTGGACCGATATCCGGATGGAATGCATCACACCAACCACGGGTATATATTATGCCGAAGATATCAAGAATATAAGTGTACGAGTTAGAAACACTGGCACCGAAGACATAGGTCAGTATACCGTAAACCTAACCATCAAAAACGTGTACACGGGCGAATTATGGGAAAATCACACGATAACCCAACCTCAGAACGGCCTACCCTGGGGTACCAGTGCAAATGTCGAGATATTGAACAGCTGGGAGCGCAATTACAATGCAAAGTTCAACCTTACGTTTACACTTGCGTTCACCCAATCGCCCGGGATCGTTCGGGCGACGTGTACCAGGGTATTCGAGATAAAAGGCGGCAGGGTGACTGGTACGTTTTCCGGAATAGTATATGGTTCTGATGAGCAGCAGCCCTTGGAAGGGATCACGGTTTCGGTATTTACAACCGGCGCCAAACCATGGAGTGTCAATTATACAAAAACGAACGCCGTTGGCAGCTTCTCGGTGGATGTGCCGGCAGCACCCAGCGGGATCGAACACTCGCTAATCGTCCAAGAGAAAGATAATTATTGGTGGTTCGAAAAAAGTGAAATTGGAACATTACGAAGCGGTCGATCTACGAATATAAATTTAACGATATTACGCAAACCGATCGGACGAATTACAGGTAATGTGGAGCTAACCGAACCGGTAGGTGCGCCAACCATAAATGAAGAATGGACCGGGTGCACGATAGCTATTGAAGATACACCGATCACAACTTCAACCGATAATACCGGCAAGTTCGATATCGAACTGGTTGCGGACATTGTAAACGTGACCGCCGCGAAAAATAATTTCAAAAATGCCAAAATGGAATATGTCAATGTTCTATCCGGACAAAAGACCAAAGTTGACATGACTCTTGTCGAGGATTGGCACGTGAAGGTTACCCCGGGAAACCGTGTAGATGATGTTGACCCGTACATAACCATCCTGGCTGATTTTGAGAATAAACTCAATATATCAACTCTATCAACCAGCACTTTTACGATCCTGGATGCTGATGGACAATTGATACCCGGGCTGACGATCGGGAATTATTCCATCATGAAAAATGAACGTACCTTTCGAGTTCGGCCGCCCAAAAGATTGGATTATAATTCTACATACCAAATAAAGATTGGAACCGATCTTGAATTCCAGGATGGAACACCGGCAGTACACCGGACCTGGCAGACAACATTTCAAACCACAAGCGGTAAAGGTACACTGGCCGGATATTGCACATATTACTGGAGAAAGACGCCCCTGGAAAACCTAAATATTACCGTATCAAATTCACAAAACCCGGATCTTACCACCCAAACCGATGGTAATGGCTATTTCTGGCTGGATGATATTCCAACAGGAATGTACCTGATCGATGTCAGATATGCAAACAACTCAACATCGGTAAAGACCAAAAACATCATGGTCGGCCCCGAGACGGCCGTATGGGCGAACTTCACTTTTGACGACCCGTCCCCCACACCGTCGCTTTGGGGATATGTTGAATTCACAAGAAAGGTCATGATATCCGATGTCACCGAGGCCCGTATCAAGGTTGATCGGGAGCTCATTATTACTTGTGATGTTCCTCTTGACCCAGGATCGATAAATGCAAGTACCATTAAGATCTTCAAAAGACCGGACGGAGCGCCAATTGAGTTCGAGAAAATAGAGGGTTTAAACAACAATTTAAAATTTGTACTGTACCCCGAATTTGACCTGGATTACAATACCACATATCAGGTGGTCTACGGCCGTGGCATACGATTACAGGATGGTCGCGAGATATCCTGGAAAGATTGGATCCAGGGTAATTTTTCGACAGAACAATATGCATTATTAAGTAAACCCATCATCTATCCACCGGATAACGCGGTCAATGTGCCCATCGGTGTCATAATCACATTAAGATTTTCAGTGTCAATGAATCGATCCAGTGTGGAAAACTCGATCAATGCTTCGTTTAAGATCACGGGTTTTAATTGGTCCTTTGATAATAAAACAATTCGCATCGAACATGAACTTTTGCTATATTTTGTTAAATACACGATCACCCTGGAGCCGCAGATGGCATCTACAAACAATATATATCATCTCATGGAGAATGTTACTTCGTCATTTACTACAATTACAGGTCAGGTCGCTTATGAATTCGGTCCTGTGCTGGACACCAAAGGTAAACCGGTTATGAATGCGTCAATGGCATTGTACGACCACACAGGTGCATTATTGGGCTCGAAGAGTACGAATTCAACGGGATTTGCAACCTTTTATTTCAATGCCCATCTATTGCCAGGGAATTATAGTATCGATATCATCAAAAAAGGATATGAAACCCGAACTTGGAATTTCTCGATAGATGCAAACGGCATGGTGTTGGCGGATGCACCGCCGCCGCCGATCAAGAAAAAAGGAGAGGATAAAGAAGGCGACGATATAGGGCAGCCGGTTATTGGCGCCGTTACAGCAGTTTTGATCTGTATTTTCGTAATCCTGCTATATCTTATTAGATTCAGGTTAAAACCGGGGGAGCAGAACCTTGGACCTGGGCCTGAACCTGAACCACACGGCGATGTAGATGATGAAGAAGAAAAGACCAAGATCACGTCAACTGCAACCACAGGCACCGACAAGGTCAAACTCAAACAATTATTGGGTAATATGAAAAAACAAGATGTAAATGAGGAGGAATGGAAAAATTCCAAGCTCCAAAATCCAAGACATACACAAAAATGAGATGAGAAATTAATTAAGTTTCATTTTTGCTGTGGCTTAGAATTCCTTTGAAAAATAACTTATTAATATCAGAATTCTAACCCTCCCAAATAAATTCCAAATTCCAAGCTCCAAAACAAAAAGAGTCCGTGGAGTCGGGAGTCAGGATTAAGGGAATGTTCAGGGCAGCTCTTAAAACTCAACTCACACACCCACACACTCTTTAGTCTCCCGAATCGATCAATAAACCATCCAACTAAGTTTATCCGCCCAATACCTTTAATAACAATAATAACAATATTTTAACCAGATGAACAAAGCTCTTATCCTATCCATAATCTGTTTCATAATTGGCATAATATTTCTCGGCTTGGGCATTTCACAGGGGCAGGGCAAGGTTTATTGGGTGATCTTTATACCGGTTTTCGAGGGCACGGGCGTATTTTCCCTGATCGGTATTTTGCTGATGATCGTTGGTATCGTTCTCCTAATGATAAGCTTCAGTGGCGGTACAATAGAGTGGGTTGATTTCCAGGATGAAGACGAAGAAATGAAGGGGGATCATCGTGACAGCCAAAAACAATACAGGCCACGAGATGACATGCGATCGACCGGATATCCACGGCAAAAACCGCACATCAGAACGGGCGGTGTGATATTTATCGGACCTATACCCATCATCTGGGGGTCAGATAAAAAGATCGCATATATCATGGCTGTGGTGGCTTTGATCATTGCTATTGCGTTTGTGATAATGATTTTGGCGTGGATGTTTTAAATTGAGTAGAATTATTGATTGACAGATGCCTTGATTGATTATTGATTGAACGAAACGTAGTTGTGATAGTAAATTAACGGATCTTCCTAGCATTAATTCATTTCGGTATCTACTCAGCATCAACCCAGCACGGTATCTGTTCAGCATAAATTCAACCCGATCATCATTTCAGCTACAATTCACCCTTCAAATTCAATATCAGCATCATTGAATATTTCCTGGATATTATCCAAAAGCTTGGAATTGACCGTCTCGCGCTCCCCTATTTTATCGATATATACCCTGAGACGGTATTGAATGCTCGAGGCCTCGAAGTTAATGGTGAATGTTTTTGGCGGCCGGTTATCTATATTGACCCCGGTTGTTTTTTCTGCGGCAGATTGTAAAAGTGAATGAACCTTATCAGAGGCTATCTTATTGTTCACCTTTATATCAATAGTGATCGGGGCAAAGGTTACATTCGAATAATTTATGATCTGACTCTCCAGCAACTTAGAATTTGGCAGTTTGATCTCTTCGCCATCCTCCGAGATGATCTTGGTGGAGAACAGCGCTTTGGCCTGGACCTTACCTACTATGCCATTTCCGATCTTAACATGATCGCCGTGCTCGAAGGGTGAGGTGAACATCAAAACCAAACCCGAGAAAAAGTTACCAAATGCGCCGCTGGCGCTCATGGCTAGAATAAAACCGACCACGATAACGATCACGATCAGTAGTGTTTCTCCCACCTGGCTCAGGCCGGTGAAATTGAATAATGAAAACACGATCAATAGGATCGCAATTATCAACAGGATATAATTTGCCATGTTTCGAGTTAACTCCAGTGTGTTCGGGTTATACCTGATCGACTGGGTTTTCAGGTCGTTAATGAATGCAGTGATGAATTTTGAGATTATGACGATTATGATCAACCCGATCACTAACAAGATCACGGGCGTCAAATTAGTCTCGAAAAAGCTCACCAGACCATTCCGGATAGGGTCGCTTAAACCTATTGTGCCCAGTGCGATTACCAGGATCACACTGAGGCCGATGGTATAAATAAGATATATCAGCAACAACTCGATAAAACGTGTGGTTTCGGTTTTTATCATGGCATCTGGACGCTTCTTCAAAGCGATCCTCAGAAATCTAAAGAATCGATGTATAACCTGGCTTAGAATACTGATTATTATTAATGCTATAATTATTGAGATTCCGGGGGTGAAGTAAATACTGAACGAATCCCAGAAATATTCTTTGAACGACGGATAAGCATAAGCCGTTACCAAAATAATTATTAATAAAATGCTTAATGAAAATATAATTTTCACCAATAATTCTATAACCTCTACGATGGATTTGTCCAGGTATTTACTTTTTGTTTTCATGATGATCTTGGCGATCACCCTAAACCAATCACTGAGGTAAGACAGACCTAAACCTAGGCATACCAATAGAAGAATTGAAACGGTTAAATATAAACCGTGTTGTGAAATAAAATCAAAAAACGGATTGATATCCATGATTAGATAATGTTTTTTAATAATATATATATATTATCTTTATTTTAGTAAAATAAATATACCATCTTTGATATTATATACACTTGAAGAGTTAATTGGAAAATTTCAACACTTGGTGAAAACAATAGAAATTTTGGAGAGGATGTAATAACCAGAACGTTCAAATTATTTCAACCGACGATAATACAATACACGATCTTTTGGAAACTTGACCCAAATCTCCAATTCAAGGAAGTTGGGCTTAATCTGAAATTTACAGATATAGAAAATGATTTTATTAAGGATCTGGAAGTGATGGAAGAACGTGAATATATCATCGTCCAGTTACAATTGAATGTAAAGAACGGACATGAATATTTAGCCAACCATGGTTGGGTGGATGTTGATACGGACGATTTCGACCAAGTGATCAAAACCGGTAACAAATTCATATCAAAGCAAGTCAAACACCTAAAGAAACAGCATGATAAATTGAAAATGCTTGGCACCTACCAAATGATCGTCACGGGGACGGAGAAGGATTATTGGACACGCACGGGGATCGATCTGAAAAGATTTCAAAATGGTTCGGAGAAGACCGAACATGCCTTCAAGCTCACGGACTTTGAAACCGATAATAATCTTACCATGTTTACCAAGGAATTGTTCAGAAGTAAACGCATTCGTGGTGACATATTAAAAAATCTTAGGGTGCCCACATCGATCTATGGGTTGGGTGAGAATAGATCGGAGGAAATTCATAAACTGCCAAATGCATATTTGTTAAACCTCTCTATAGAGAATCATAATTCCGATGACATTTCCTGGGAGGATCAAAATAAAAAATTCAGAATGACCGCAAGCACGGTGATCTATAATTTTGGTAGGCTTTTGGTTTTCATTGCAAAAATGGTCGATCTATACAATGAGGAATATTTAACTAACCATGATCGGTCAAATGAGATACATGAAAAAGCATTGAAATTGCAGAAGAAGATCAATGAACTGATCATGAAGAAATCCGAGATGCCCTCAAAGGTCAAGAAAAAAAAGAAACCATCAAAATCGGAGGCTAAAAGATCGGTAAAGTTCCAGAAGGTTGAAGAAGAATTATTATTGAAAGCTTCGCGTAATTTTTCTCAATTGACAGAGATAAATCAAATACTGGCAAGAGCTAACAATAAATGCCAAGAAATGATTAACAAAATCGAGAAGCTAATCCAAACAATGGGGCTGACACCGATTACATTAATGATTGAACCCGATAAAGAGATATCTTCATTGAGTTTGGAGTTCAACCAATTGATTGATTCGATCAATTTACATTTTCAAAACCTTAAGGTGGAGTTGGAGCAATCGCAATCCACGATTCGAAATACGGTAGATATCCTAAAGACTTTTTTGGAGAGCGAGCAGAGAACAGTATCACAGAAGAGCGGCGAAGCAATTAGCTGGATCGTGATAGTATTTGCAGGTCTTGGCCTGGCAGACGCCTTGGGTAATTTTGTGATATTTTGGTTGCAGGGCGGAAGCGGATTTCAGGCAATGTTCTGGTTTTTAATCATAATGATCATTTTAATCATAGTAATAGTAACACTATATTTTTGGTACTTCAAAAGACCCAAAATTCAAAATATTTATGGTGTTTGATCCATCGATTGTCAAAAATATTTATAACTCCAGAGAGCCATACCCTTGACCAATAAATATTTACTGAGCATGCCTATTTGTACCGGAATTTAGATTTTTAATCTTTAGATGGGAGGCAAACCTTTGAAGGTGCAATCACAACTTGTACAATCATTACAGAGTCGACCAATTGCCGAAGAGCTTGCCAAAAAACAAAAAGAGATCTCCATTGCCGAGTTCTTTGAACGGAATAAGCACATTTTGGGTTATGACAGCCCCAACAGGGCATTACTTACAACCGTCAAGGAGGCGGTGGATAATGCCTTGGATGCGTGTGAGGAGGCGGGGATACTTCCCGAGATATTAGTTACAATTGAAAATGTGAAAGGTGCAAAAGACGAGTTTATTGTAATAGTGGAAGACAACGGCCCGGGGATCGTAAAGAAACAGATACCAAAGATATTCGGTAAATTACTTTACGGTTCACGATTCAATACCCTGAGACAGTCACGGGGCCAGCAGGGTATTGGCATTTCGGGTGCAGTTATGTATGCACAGATGACCACAGGCAAGCCAACCAAAATCCTTTCGAAGATCGATGATGACCACCCAGCATATTATCTTGAATTAAGGCTTAACACGAAAAAGAATGTGGCCGTGACCCTCAAAGAGGATATTGTGATTTGGGATAAACCACAGGGTACCCGAATACAGCTGGAACTCAAAGGTAAATACGCACGTGAGCGAAAGCAATCCATATTCGAATATATTCGGCGCACATCATTGGTAAATCCACATGTAAAAATACAATTGACCGAACCTGACGGTACAGTTACAAACTATGACCAGGTGACATTTTTATTACCCAAACCCACACTGGAGATCAAACCGCACCCAGACGGGCTGGAGTTGGGCACATTACTGAATTTGAGTAAATATACCGACGCTTATAAAATGACATCATTCTTGGTAAACGAGTTTTCAAGAGTTACCACCATGACCGCGCGTAAGCTGTGCGAATTGGCAAACATTCCTGGTAATCTAAAACCGAAAAAATTAAGTTTGGACCAGGCCAAGGCACTCCTGGCAGCATTTGACCAGATAAAACTCATGGCGCCGCCCACCGATTGTCTCAGCCCCATCGGGGAGACCCTGATAAAAAAGAGCCTAAAACATGAACTGGAGGGGTTAAAGCCCGAATACTTCGCACCACCAATTACACGCGAGCCCATAGTTGTTGCCGGTAACCCGGCCCAGGTTGAGGCGGGCATTGTATTTGGCGGCGAGCTGTCAGGGGACCAACAAGTGGACATACTGAGGTTCGCAAATAAGGTGCCGTTATTATATCAGCAGGGCGCGTGCGTCATTACCCATGCGATCGAGAATGTCGACTGGCGTAAATACGGCATGGAACAACGCGGCGGTAAAGGTATACCGATCGGCCCAGCAATTGTTTTCATTAATGTTTCATCTACAAACGTACCTTTTACATCGGAATCAAAGGATGCGATCATGGATATGGAAATACTGCGTAAGGACATTGAAAACGCTCTTAGATTCTGCGGCAGGAAACTGAGAACGCATTTGAACAAGAAAGCGCAGCGGAATAAGATCAAGGAGAAGTTCGAGATCGTCCAAAAAGTGCTGCCCAAACTGGCAGAACGCGCATCAGCGGTGGTGAACAAACCAGTACCCGAGCTCAGGCCGGTGATAGCAAAGATCATGGATATTGTATTCATTGAAGATAGCCTTAGATTTGAAGATGGCCGACATAAGGTAGAGATCGTGATAAATAATTATACCACGTCTCCTAAAAAGTTCAGAATTTTAGTTGAGATGCACTTTAAAGATAATCTGGATAATATAACACCCACTCCGCAAAAAGTAGGGAATGGCTGGCTTGTGTGGGATCTTAAAAACCTAGCACCGTTGGAGAAGACTGTATTTAGCTTTGAGCTCAATGGCCTGGATAAGGATAGCTACGATGGCAACGACATCTATATTGATGGGCTGAACGCGATATATATCGTAGGCGCCGAGCCATGGCATGGGGTTGAATAGATGCAAACGCTTAGGCCTTCGGCCGACCACTACGATTATTTAAAAAATAAAATCGTTGGGGGAAGGGAGACCGTTTCGATTAGTTATCGATGGAAAGCACTTGGAGAAGGGGGGGCGTTATGATAACATTACAAATTAAATCACTGGCAAGAGGGGAGGATAGGCAAAAACCAAATCTTCTCTCCAACCCACTCCCAACGATTGTAAACAATAATTCATTGAAGTGGTCTCCAAACGATCACAAGCGATCATTAATTGGAGTGGTCACCCCTCCCCAAGTGGTTTATAATAGTAATCCATCGGAACGGTCGATAAATACATCTCTTAATTATCAACCATGGTGATATTAATGCCACAGCAATCAAAAATTAGCTCCACTGTTGCGGATACCAAGCGTTTTGAGGATGCTTTGGAGCGGGTAAGCAAACTAGCCAGCAATTTCTATGATCAACTAGCCCGCGGTGATGTGCCCAGTATGGAGCTCCCCTCGAGAACCAAAACCAATATAGAATTCGATAAACGTCATCGTGTCTGGAGATACGGTAAGGACCAAAGCTCAAGAACGGCCAAGAAACGTGATGGTGCGTATATGCTGCTGCGGACCGTTTACATGATCGATTTCATACGCGAGATGATCAATACAAAAAAATCATCCACACTCAGGGAGATGTATTATATTTCCGAGGGCTGGGACCTTGCAAAGTTCAACGAACAGCAGGAGTCCGACCGACTTGCTGAGGATCTGGAGATCGTGACCAAATGCATGCGCGAGGATTTCAAGCTGCGGCCCGAGGAGGATGGCGCTCGTGTTATGGGTAACCTGGATATCCAGGAGAAGAACCGGAAAGGCCAGCAGAAGAAGATAAACTGCCGTGATGATGTGGGTGATGCGGGGTATTCCATACCTTATAATATGGAAGAGGATAAGGTTAAATTCAAATCCTGGGATGCTGATCTGATAATCGCCATCGAGACCGGCGGTATGTTCGACCGGCTGGTGGAGAACGGCTTTGACGAGAGCCACCGGGCCATACTTGTTCACCTCAAGGGTCAGCCCGCACGAAGTACGCGCAGGTTCATTAAACGGCTGCATGGCGCATCACAATTGCCGGTAGTGGTCTTCACCGATGGTGACCCGTGGTCGTTTCGGATCTTCGCATCAATTGCATTTGGTGCGATCAAGACCGCTCATATCTCACACTATCTGGCCACACCCACGGCACAATATCTAGGCATCACTCCATCCGATATAGTCAACTATGAACTGCCATCCGATAAACTCAATAAAGAAGATATAAAAGCATTGAAGTCCGAGCTCTCCGACCCGAGGTTCAGTGACACATTCTGGAAAAGCGAGATCGAGCTCCAACTGCAGTTAGGCAAGAAATCAGAACAGCAGGCGCTTGCAAAGTACGGTCTCGACTTTGTTACCGATACCTATCTGCCGGAGAAGCTGAAAGAAATGAATATATTGTGAGATAATTATTGATCAGGGGGCGACTGGGGCATTGGAAATTTGAAATTGGAGATTGGAAAAGTTAAAATTAAGCTCCAAGCACCAAAATTCCAATGACCCAAATATACGGTTAGTTCAGGGTGTGTGTGAGTTTTGGGATTTTGGGTTTTCTTGGGGTTTGGTATGATTTTGAGTTTTGGATTTAGGATCTAAAAAATTGAATCAAAATTATCTATTGACATCTATTTGTTCAATATAAATCAATAAATGAATAGTAAGCTATTTAGTTATTGAGAGCTATTGACTCAATAAATAGATTTAGTTCAATAGGTAATAATATGGAAGGAGAAACAATCTACGAAATAATCAAAAGAGAGAAAGAAAAAAGAATTGCTTGGTTAAGAGATGAATTCGGGTTAATAGAAAATCCATTTGTGGTCAGAGAACTTTTTTCATTAAATATTGATAATGAAACCTATGAAAAACATAAGGTTCTTTTTCAAAATAGAAAAGAAATATTATCAGACATAATCGTAGAAATTACAACATCGCAGTCCTCAAATATAATTTTATATGGAGAAAGAGGTATTGGAAAAAGTTCGCTATTAAATTATATTTTTAAGATGTTACAAGATGACGGATATTTGATTTTGAAAATTAATATCAAGAGTGAAGATGTTGATGATAATAAATTTAGAAAAGTAGTCCTTCATAATTTATCAAACATGGTGGTTACATCATTAGAAAGGTTTATTGAAAAAGATACTGACAAATCACGAATAGAACGGTTGAAAAACATCTTATTTAAGCGGTATGAGATAAAGAAACAACAAGAAATAAAAAATAAATTAATGCGATTGTCAATGTTGGCATTATTATATTCCGGAGATAAGACAGTATTACAGGGTAGTAAGGGAGAAAAAAATTCTATTAATCTATTAATTGGTGCAAAAGATCTCGGTTTGGCGCTTACAAAAGAAGAATGGGATGAGGTAAAAAACACAATATCTTATGATCGGATCCCAGATGATATATTTAGAGGGATCTTAAACGCAGCATGGGATATGAGTCAACAGCTTGATTATAAAGGAATTATGATAGGTTTCGATGATGCTGATAAATTAGATGATAAAAAGATGGAGTTAAAACTAATTGGATTAATTAAAGATATTTTTTATGCAGAAGCTCATTATCACATAACAGTTGTTTTTGCAAAAGATATAGTTGAAATTGTACATAAAAATGTTTTTGGATTTGAACAGTTACGTGCTTTTAATAAAGAAGATTTTTTCCGTTTATTAAATACACTCTTTCAGCAGAAATCCACTCTTAACGAAGAAATTTATCAATATTTTCCAAAAGAAGTATTGGATGTAATTTATCAAGATAGTATGGGCTTACCCAGAAATGCAATATTGTTATGTAAAGATGCATTATTAGAAGCATGTAAATTAAATCAAAAAACAATAACAAAAAAAATCATTCTGGATAGAATACTTCCGCCAGAAAAAAAGATGATAATTAAAAATATGGACTCTAAATCAAATAAATACCTTATATTAAAATATTTAAAAGAAAAAAAATCAGATTATTCAAGTAATATACAATTCCTAAAAGCAGTTAATTTAAGCCAACCACGATTAAATCAACTATTAAATGATTTGGAAAAGCAAAAATTTGTAGTTTCATCCAAAACTGGCAGACGAAAATTATATAAATTGAATGCAGGTATAACAGATTTATTAGATTAATATTAATTTTTTTTCTTTTGTGGATATATCTGCGGTTTCTGAGCTGGCTGCTGTGGCTGTACATGTGTTATTTGGGCGGCCGCCGATGTCGGCGGTGGTGTTTCAGGTTCGGTTTTTCCTTTCTTTTTGCGTTTGAACAATAAGAATAAGATCAGTAAAACCAGAATGATCGAGATTACTGATATAGCACCAACAGCAGTGACCATTGTCAGATCGTTTTCTTCAGTTTTCTCGGGTTTTGTAATATTGGTATCATCTTCTTTTTTCCACCTCTTCGGATCATTTGGATATGCATCGATGTTATCGCCGTAATTATCGCCGTCGGTGTCATTCCACTCGCCCGGGTCATTGGGGAACGCATCCTCGGAATCCGGGTAATTATCGTTATCCGTATCTTTTACTGGCTCTGTCGTATTCAGAATAATTGTAGCGGAAACAGGTTCGGCAATATTTCCCGCCTTATCTATCACTTTGAAATAAATCCTTTTTTCACCGTCACCGGTGGTTAACTCGTAGTATCCAGTTGCTTCGAACCCCTCCCAGTCACTCCACACTTCACCATCGCTGCTGAACGCCATCCGGTAAACACCGGATGTATCATCCACAGCGTTTAAATCCAAATCAACAATGGTTGAATTGGTTATTGAAATACCATGATTGATCGATAATGTTAAAAATTGAGGTGGCAGTGTATCAATGATTATATCCTCATGGGCTTGGGCAAGGTTACCCACTTTATCGGATACCCTAAGATAAACCATCTTCCTACCATCACCTGCTGGAAGTACAATATCTTGTTCTGGGCTAAACATCACCCATGAACTCCACTCTGTTCTGTCAAAACTAAATGACATTTCATCAAGACCAGATAATTTATCTAGTGCGTTGATTTGTAATTCAACGTCTTTTGAAGTTGAAAAATCATCATTATTGTTTACTAGGAAAGACATTATTTCAGGCGGTGTTGTATCTAATATAATTGTATCCGTAGTTTGCGCAATATTTCCCGCCTGATCTTGCACTCTGTAAAATACGGTTTTGTAGCCGTCCTTGTTCGGTAGGATTAATGACCTTTTGGAAACGAAAACCCCCCACGGTGTCCAAGCCGTTTCATCGGTGCTGAATGCAACCTGGACCACACCAGAGCCTGTATCAGTTGCACTAAGTGACAATGTAACTGAGCTTTCGTTAGTAAACTCCTCACCATCATTTATATTTATAGCTATCGTAGGTGGCTGGTTATCGAACATGAATTCTACCTTTAAGGTAATAACCTCAAAATTACCTGCATAATCCCTTGCTTCTGAATAAATCATATATTCAGTATCAGTGGTCCAGAAAACATCACTAGTGTCATATGACCATGATTCCATACCTGTAGGTGTTAATGGTGGCAACTCATGACCACTTACCCAGTTATCACCACTCCACCAGCTGTTATCGCTTGTGCGTTTTATACCTATTAATAACCTGTGTAAACCTGAGCCACCAGCATCTGTTACAGTTCCTGAGATTATATCTAATTTATTCACAAAAGAACCATTTATTGGGTTATTTATTTGTGATAAAGGTGTTTCAGAATCAAATTTGAAAACTATACCATACTCTGGAATTTCAACATTACCTGCCTTGTCGGTCACACGTGAGCGGACAAGATATTGAGAGTTCGAAGTCAAGATAATTCCGTTTGCATCATAAAACCAACTGGTGGTCCCGATGACAGATAACCATTCCTCTGTTGTGACCCAACCCGTGCCGTCCCAGTAAGTATCATCACTATTTTGTATTATCGAAATTTCAACCCGATCTATCCCCAAGCCACCTGAATCCGTTGAGCTCCCCTGAATCTCATCTATGCTATTTAACCAACTATTATGTGATGGGAAGGTTATGGATGATGAAGGATTTTCCAAATCCATATCGAAACGTGTGTCACCCACTGGCATTTCCACATTTGACGCATTGTCCACTGCTCGAGATTGCAAAGAATATTGCTCACCCGAGGTCCAGGTTACCGAGCTTGAATCATACGACCATGAAGTGCTGCCTGTGGTAAATTCCCAATTCTCCACCGCGATCCAGCCCATGCTCGACCAGAACCGGTTATCACTATTTCTTCTTATTGCAAGTTCCACGCTTTGAATACCTGCCGTTGCATCAGTTGCTGTTCCGGAAATTGTTTTAAGTTCATTTAAATAAGAACCGCTAATCGGATGATCTATCGAAGAACTGGGTTTATTAGTATCTATGACTAATCTCCAGGGTTGGGAGTATAACCCCCAATCGCTATCTGAATCTTTTGTCCGAACTTTCCAGTACCAAGCACCATCTTGAATTAATGTGTAACCTGTTCCATTAGGGAACTGCCAGGAGCGGTTTGTCGAATTTTGACTTCCACTAAAATAATCAATGGATTTGAAGTTGATATCATCATCAACTATAAATTGAAATGCAGATTGATTTAATGAATCTAGATCTGAATAATTCCATTTGAATAGTGGTTTAGAATAATTCATTATTTCATTATTTTTAGGACTTAATAAACTCGTTTTTGGTAAATTATTATAAGAAATAGTAACATTTTCGAATCTTGGAGTTTCAATCTTATTGGATGTTTCAAAAAATATTTTGTATTGAATCCATCGATCACCGTAATGCCCAGACCAAATTGTTGAGGGTGATGATATATAATAGGTATTACTGGCACCATTGGGTCCAACGAATCCTTTATTTTTCAGATTTGATTTAGAGGATGCTGTTCTAAGTTGGAGCTTTATGGTAGTATTTGCTGTTGTTCCAGCACTCCAATATATTGTTTTAAAATTGGATTCTGTCGAGGAATCGTTCGATGATGAGATATATTCACCTTTTTTAAAAAAATAGTTATAGTTGAATGCCCAAGTATCATTACTAGTACTAAAAAGTAACACATTTTTAGTACCAAATATGGTTTCTAACTCAAATCCGGTCCCACTTATAGGTATATTATTTGGATTTTTCATACTCCAGTTATTCTCACTCAGATCAAAAATCCAGGTATCATTTAATCTAGTACCTTTGGAACCTCCATGTAATAAAACCTTATCAGTTCCATAGATTGATGCCATTGCATGAAACATTCTTGCACTTGGTTTATTATTTGGATACAATTCAGTCCAATTATTTTCACTTAGATCGTATATCCAGGTTTCATCAAGATATTTGGAATTATCATGGCCTCCAAAAAGCAATGCTTTATCCGTTCCATATATTGATGCCATACCAGGGAACATTCTCCCATCTGGATTATTATTTGGGTACAATTCTGTCCAATTGTTATCACTTATATCATAAATCCAAGTTTCATTATCAAAAGATCGATCATCATAAAATATTAATATTTTATCTGTTCCATAGATGGAGGCCATTGAAAAATCAATATCAAAGTTTGGTTCATTAATCGGATTTTTATTAGTCCAATTATTGTCACTCAGATCATATACCCAGGTTTCTCTTTGCCATGCAGTACCACCATAAAGTAGAATCTTGTCATCATCATAAATAGTAACCATTTTATGATCTCTTCTAGGTCTAGGTTGGTTCGGTGGATACTTGCGGGTCCAAGTATTGTTACTCAAATCGTAAATCCATGTATCATTTTGATAATCATCTTTTTTGTCAGCTCCACCAAAAAGGACTACTTTATCGGTTCCATTAATAGCCGCCATAGAATAACTAAATCTTGGATAAGGTTGTACTTTTGGATTTTTATTTATCCAATCACAATCTTCCTTCAATAATATTTCTGCATTAGCTCCAGTACCTATTATTGTTAGGTTATCTAAAGCTCCACTATTGAAATCAGTGTCTGTGGTCTGACTCCAGCTCGAACTTCCTTTGGCATTATTAAAAGTAGTTGTATTAAAAGTATATGTTTGTAATATTGATAATATTAACATAATAGCAATACTAACCTGGATGATGGAGTGGACATGATTATTTCTATTACTCAATAACACTCCCCCGAATTTTATCATTGAGGGTTAATATTATTTTATTCAGTATAACATATCTCAATTATTTAATATTTCCCGCAACAACCAGCTCATCATTGATTATTGGTCGATTATTATGAAATCTCAAGCACCAAATTCCAATGGTCCAAACAGTTTTCAATTCTGATAGTTTTGGGATTTACCAATATACATTATTACATCGGTCATAAATTGTGTTAATAGAAAAAACCGCAGATGAACGCCGATAAACACGGATACAAATTATCATTTGTTACCCATATCTCTGTTTATCTGTGTTCATCTGCGGTTCCCTTTTTTCTACTTTTAACTTATATCCAACTACTGATCCTTTATTAAGTTCCACAACTCCGGCAGCACCTCCCCAGCTTTCCCCAGCACCGAACAATCCGCAAGCCCCGTAAACGGTGTTGGCTCCAAATTAACCTCCACCAGGTACGCGCCGTTCTGTTTTGCCAGGATCGGAATCAACGCCGCCGGCTGCACTATACCCGATGTGCCTACCACCACCATCACATCACACCCCTCCGCTGCCGTAAACGCGGCTTCCAACGGCTCTATCGGCATCGCCTCGCCGAACCACACCACATCAGGCCGGATCAACGAACCGCAATCACACAACGGCGGAACCGCCTTTAACGGCACCTCCATAAAATCGAAAATCTTACCCTCCTCTACACACCGGACTCGCCAGAGGTTGCCATGAAGCTCGATTACATTCTTGGAACCAGCACGCCTGTGCAGACCATCCACATTTTGCGTGATCAGCTGAAAATCCTCGAAATACACCTCCATCTTGACAATGGTCTCGTGCCCTGGGTTCGGCTTGCAGCCATGTATTATCTTCCTGCGCATGTCGTACCATTCCCAGACCAGCTTGGGGTCGCGCGTAAACGCCTCGGGCGTCGCAAGCTCCTCGGCGCGGTAGTTCCGCCACAAACCGTCCTCGCCGCGAAACGTAGGCATGCCGGATTCTGCCGAGACACCGGCGCCCGTAAGCACGACTACACGAGATCCTTTTTTGAAAAAATTATGCAACTCCCATGGGAACTTGTCTCTGGGCATATCAGTATGTATGGGGTTTTATTTATTTATATTTGCGAGCGAGAGAATGGTAAGAACAAATGGCATATCAATCTATTTACCTGGGCCAAGTGATTGGGAATTAAATAAACTTAGCTATAATCAATTAGATTGGGCTATTGATACCTGTTGGAACGATATGTTGGAAACAAGATATTAATAATAAAGAAAATACTAAGGTTAGCTAAAGAAAGCATTAAATAAAATTTTATTTAATTTATGATTGATTGATATGGCCATTAGAAAGTTTTTTCATATTTTAATTACTTTATTTATTATTATCATTTTCTTTACATTAATTATTAATGATAATATGGTCGTTTCATTTCGAAATAATAAAAATAAAACTCAACAGGTTTGTAACAATCAAACTCGCAGTACTCAATCAGAGGGTTGGTCAAGTGATGTAAGGATTTCTGATAAGAATAATGATTATTGGTGTGGCTCACCAAGAATTGTTGTAAAAGAATCTTATGTTCATACCATATGGGATGAAAATTTAGATTTATCTAATAATCCTGGGCATGGTTTATGCTATCGTCGAAGTATTAATGGTGGTAATTCCTGGGATAATATTATTTATTTAACTGAACCATATGATTCTACATCCAATGATATCATTGTAGAAAATAGCAATATACATGTAGCATTTACATCAAAGGACATAAATTCATCGGGGATTTGTTATCTAAGAAGTTTAAATAATGG
This sequence comes from Thermoplasmata archaeon, assembly GCA_020696345.1. Taxonomy (GTDB): domain Archaea; phylum Thermoplasmatota; class Penumbrarchaeia; order JAEHCK01; family JAEHCK01; genus JAEHCK01. Next base: position 47,368 of record JAEHCK010000018.1, read on the forward strand.
TACTACATGGGAACCTATAAATTCAAATCTAACAGATATTGGAGGTACGAGTTTAAATATCGATGGAAGTAAATCAAATGTTCATATAAGTTTTGCATATAGAGATGAGGAAAAAAAGATCTGGAGTATTATCTATCTTCATAGTATAGATAATGGTGAAACATGGAAAAAATCACAATTTTTAGTTAATGGTACAGGAATAACGAATTTTCTCCGGCCTCGTTTAAAAGTATATTTGAATAATATTTATATTGTATATTGGGGTTTAAATGATACAATTGAATTATTAAAGAGTTCAGATAATGGTGAAACATGGAAACATGATATGATCTCAAGTGGTCCAAATGTTGCTTTTCCAGACATCGCTGTAAAAGATAACCATGTGGGCATTGCTTGGATAAATTTATCAGATAGTGAACACCCACAATTAGAATTCTTATATAGTAATGATTATGGTATGAAATGGAGCCAATCCAAATTAATAAACGATCAAGAGGAATATCTATGGGTTGGTTTAATGCCAATTTCTATTGAATTGGAAAATAATATTTTTTACATTGTTTGGACAGATTCCAGGGATTGGCCGAATGAATCTAACAAACCATTTACAGAAATTTATTTTAAAAAAAGTATTGATTTTGGTAAAACATGGTATTCTGATAAAAGGTTGACAAAAAAAACAAAACCAGAGTCCAGTAGCTGGGAACCTTCTATCTCGGTTGAAAAGAACAGTGTTTATGTAATTTGGTTAGATGAAAGAATTGATAGGATGCAACCTTTTGTTAAAAGGACATTGCCTGATTACTATATCCAAAATATTAGTAAAAACACCACCAAAGAAGTTTGGGCAAACACCACTATAAAAATGGATTTACTTCTTACTAATATCGGCTTTGCAGATGGATATTTTATTAATGTGACTGTTAGATATTTAGATGAAATAATTTTTGAAGGACTTATAGAGAATATAAATTTAAGGGAGATCAAAACCATATCATTCCCCTGGGTACCTTTAAACAATGGTGTTAATACACTTACTGCAATTATCGATTTTGATAAAAAAAATCAAGAATGGGACGAAAATAATAATGTTTTTGAAAAGGATTTTTTCGTTCAAGAAAACAGTGCACCCATAGCCAAATTAAAGGTAAATCAAACAAGAACCGAGATATTTAAAAACATCGAATTTGATGCTTCTAAATCCTATGATCCTGACGGCTTAGTAAAGGCTTATTATTTTGATTTTGGTGATGGAAATACCTCTGACTGGATCACCAAACCAATTATAACATACAATTATTCACAAGCTGGGAAATATACATGTACAGCTAAGGTTCGCGATGACCGTGATGGAGAGAATTTGATTGTTTGCGAGCAAGAAATAATGATTAACTGGCCGCCGCTGCCGCCAACGATTAATAATGTCACTATTTATCCTTTAAAACCTTATTGTAAGGAAAATGTCACAATTGTAGTAAATGCATCTGACCTTAATTTAGATACTCTTGAATACATATATGCCCCAAAAAATGGCACAGTTTCAGGCACCGGTGCGAACGTCACCTGGCGTGCGCCCAGGAAACCAGGTATATATGAAATATCAGTTCAAGTATTTGACGGAAAATTCTATTCGGATACTTATGCCCTTTACATTACAGTACGCGAGAACCAGCCGCCCGTAATTCAGAATATCAATTTATCTTCGAGTAAGGTTGCACTAGGTGATTCGGTAAATATAACGATCAATGCCTCGGACCCGGATGGGCATACAATTCAATACAGCTATCACTCTACAGGTGGCAAGATAATTGAAAATGGTACGACAATTACCTGGTTTGCACCAGATCTACCCGGGATACATATAATTACCATCAATGTAACCGATGGACATGATGGGTTCGATAAATCTGAGATCTTTATAGTCGCAGGCGAACCCAAACCTAGTTCTTTAATTAAATCATTTAAAGTGAACCCGAATAAGATTTACAAAGCCGAACCTACAAAGATTTTGTTAGAGCTTGAAATAGATAAAAAATACATTAATTTCATCGACCGAGTGACCATAAATTCATCAATGATAACAGGTAAACCTATCCGAGAGTTATTTGATGATGGCTTAAATAGTGATGCGGAGAAAAGCGATGGTATTTATTCTTATAAATTTAATATAATAATCGATAATTTTACAGGGGAATATCAGCTCTGGGGGACCGTTTTTACCACAATTCCCGGATTTGAATTGAATGCTTCAACGACCCTTAGCATTGAAGAAAAACCTGGAGAGTCGGGACAAGTAGAAATGGATTTGTACATAAATAGTATAATAATTCTAATTATAATATTTATTGTAATTATATTCTTATGGTCAAAGTTTAAGCACAGAAAAAAGTAAATCACCAGTCTATTATTACTTTTGATCATTGTATTCCAGTAAGAACTTATACCCGGGAATAATATTAATGGTTTTTCCATTTATTTGTAATTTATCCTCTTGGTTATTTGAAATAATAAACCCTTTATCGAGCTCGTATCTTTTTAGAAATACTAGTAGACCTTTTACATCAACCTTTCCATATTTTATTTCCAATGGAATGATCTGTTTATTATCTATAATAATATCAACTTCATTTTTATATGGGTCTCTCCAGAAAAATTCTGCATTTAATTGGTTAACCATAAGCCATTCAAACATCATTGATCTGGATAGATCATCATCTTTGAACAATAAATGAGGTGAAACTATTGTTGGATAATACTTCTTTAATTTTCTTTCCACTTTTCGAGGGCTTTTTGAAAAATTATATAATTTTCTTAGTAAAAACGAATCTTCAAGATATTTCAAATAATTTGCAACGGTTTGTCTTGAAATGTTTAGATCTTTTCCTAATTTTGAAAGTTCAATAAGCTGCCCGGGGGCCTCCATTAAAATGTTTAATAATGATTCTAATATTGTGATATCTTTGATCTTGAATAAAGCTGGGATGTCTCTATAAATTATTTTTTCTACTATACTTTCCTTAATATATTTTTTAATAATTTCCTTATCTTTTATTTCTACCAGTTCTGGAAAGCCCTGGGTCAAAATATATTCATTAAAATGTTTGATCAGTTCCTTTTCATAAAGATTAATTGGTTCAAAATTTATTTTTTTAAATAATAAAAATTCTTTGAATGTAAGTGTTTCGAGTTTAAATTCGAAAATTCTCCCGGATAGGGATTCTTTCGATCTCTTTTTAATAAATAATGATTCTGAACCAGATATCAATATTTTAACATTTTTTCCATATATATCATATATATCATATACAACTTTCAATTGGTTTTCCCAATCGTTTAATTTTTGTATTTCATCAAATAATAATAGATATTTACCCTCTCGAATATTTTTATCCATGAGATCTTCATATACATTAATTACCTCTTTAATCTCTACATCTTTAAATTCGTCAAATGTAAAATAAATTATATTTCTCGGATTAAAACCCGAATTTATGAGATCTTCAACAACTTTAAGCATTAACGTTGTTTTTCCAACTCGTCGTAAACCCGTAAATGCTATGATTTGCGGGAGCGATAAAAATTTTTGAATCTTATCGTAAATCTCTCTATAATTAAATTCGATCTTAAACTCTTCTTTCCACCAGTAATTAAAATCCATCAAGTTCTCTTTAATTGTGGTCATATTCACATAACCTAGAGTCGACTTCAGGTTAATTAGACTTAACACATTATAAACCTTTCGAAAATTGTAAAAGAAAAAAATTGAAAATTTTATCAACGGCGATCATAGCTATACTTGTCCTAAGCGGCTTTGCTGGAATTTTTATATTTGAAAATGAGAGTGTCAGCGCCAAAACACACTATGTTGGCGGCACCGGAGCTAATAACACGACCACGATCCAAGCGGCAATAGATGCTGCAAGTGCCGGCGATACGGTGTATGTTTACAATGGCACCTATATTGAATATTTGGAAAAAGCCGATAGGATTTTAACGAATAAAGAAAATGGAAATAGATGCTATTATCCATTAAGAAATGAAATTGAGTTTGCCAAATTATTGGAAAATAGATCTAGATTTTCAAGATTTTCACCCATCCAGCAGAAAATATTAAACACGATCAAGCGAGACCCGGGGATAACCCAAAAAGAGTTGATCAAGAAAACTGGCCTTAACAGGTTTACTATTTCCTATAATATCCGTAAGTTAATTGAAATGGGTACGGTCAAAAAGTCAAGCAGCGATAAATTTGTTCGATATGAATACATGACTGATAAGTTGTTAAAACACGAGATGTTGCTGAGGCTCACCATCAAATTGTTGAACAAAGAGATAGACGAACAAACATTTTTTGAGCTGAAGAATAAATTAGGTATAGATCAGGCCAAAGAATCGTAAACGATTTGACTTTAGAGATTCTCTGGATTTTTTAACGATCGTTTTGTTTATGGGTATAATGTTAAATTCCAATGACCAAAAAACAATAACCAAATAATAACTAATTTTGAAAAAGCCGAAGGATTTTTCAATGCAGGATAATTTGATTTATCAAATTGTCTTAGTCATCGAAAACTCAATTATCCAAACGTAAATTGATCCGTGTTTGGCGATTCGTTATTGGATATTGAAAATTATTTGGTTATTGGAGCCTGGGGTTAGAATTCCCACTCGACCTATAAATATTAGAGGAATTCTAAGCTCTAATAAAAATTAAAATCTTAAAAAACTAATTTTATTTTTATGCTGTTTCTTGGAATTTGCCCAACAACTCTGCAAGAAACATAAACACAACAATATTTAATTACAAAAATACTATTTGTCAAAACATAGATTAACGCTAATAAATTGATTTGTTGGGCCCGTAGGGTAGCTTGGTCCATCCTATGGCGTTCGGGACGCCGTGACTCCAGTTCAAATCTGGGCGGGCCCATTTCTATTTTTTAGTAATTATAATCATGAGCCCGCCCTCATAGATGATGAATGTTCAAATCTTCGCAAAATACTCAGTTAAAATCATTGATAAATAATTATGAGTATTTTTCTCGAACTAAAAATTCCTATGGAATTTTTACCCCTGGGCGGGCCCATTTAGTAGATTTTTAAGTTGTTTATGCATATATTGGAATCATTAGGTTTGAGGTGAGAAGAAATTATAAATTAAGAGGTGAGAGGTGTGAAGTTTAGAGTGAACTCTAAACTTAGGGATGTGGGATTTGGGGTGTGGGTTGTGAGTTGCAGTAATTATGCAAACCCTCTAACCTCAAGCGAACGAATGAAATTCGTGAGCGTACCCTCACTTCACAGTGTGCCCAGCTAAGCCTACAAGTGCTTACAGGTGAAAGTCCTGTCATGGTAAAACCAGAAAGCCATGTAGCA
>JAEHCK010000100.1 GCA_020696345.1 Thermoplasmata archaeon
CGATATGATTTAACAAACCAACTATAATTTAAATTTGTATTCCCAAGTATCGCAGCTTTTTTCATCCCAAAATTCCTGTAAACATTTTTCTATAACCTTCAGCTTGGTGTTTCCAAGTCCATGATTTTTCCACGGTTTTCCGTGCCTCAATACCCATTTTCTTTAATTTATCCCTATTATTATTCAAATAATTCAATTTTTCAATATAAGCACCGACATTTCTTTCAACTAAAAATCCATTTACACCGTCTTTAATAAACTCCGGCATATTACCAATTTTATTTGAAATTATAGGACGACCACATGCAGCAGCTTCGAGAGCACCATTCGGAGTACCATCTTCAACTGAAGCAACGATAAAAATATCCATATTTTGATATATCTCATGCATTTCACAAAAAGGCTTACGATTTCTATAATCATTCATATTTGTAATACTCTCAACATTTGCCGCCTGCATAGCTGGAATTATAAACTGATCTTGTCCTTTCGCTTCACATTTTTTACCAACATGACCAGCAACCAACTGTTTTTTTTCTCCAATTGGTTTTTCAGGTTTAAACAGTTGTTCGTCAACACCATTCGGTACATACCAAATCCGGTCATGTTTTGCAACACCTTTCAATTGATTATACAACATCATACTATTAGCATGTAAATTATGTGCCAGTGTCATAAACGATTTAATAGTTTCAATTGGCCGGTGCGCAGTTATTCCTGTAATTCGTTTTTTAATATTAACTGATTGAATCATACCTACATAACTATACCCATAAGTCAAATACAAATCATATTTTCCACGATTAATTCCTTGTGATTCTGGTCCCAATACACATATCAAATCAATATCAAATTCATCTTTTAAATACATTTGAATATATTTTGATTTATTCCACCAAGCCCATCCACAAACATCTGATATCAATAAAATCTTTTTACGGTTAGGACGTGGTACTATTTTTACCATTTTCGCCCGGGCCTCAAAAAACTTTTTATCAATAAAATTACAAACAGCATTATCTAAACTAACCTCCGGACTCTTTTTCTTTTTCTTTATATCTTGACTCTTTTCCTTTATATCAACATAATAATCATTAACTTTGGATTCCAAACGTTTTTCCATTTCTTTAACACGTTTATTTAATGCTTTTTCTTGGACCATTCTATCAGCCCTGTTTCGTAAATCTTGAGCGGAAGCTGTTTTTTGTTCTATTCTTATATCCTCTACATTTTTTTGTTGTTTATGATACGCCCGTTTATAACTTTCAGGCATCGATTGCCATGTCATCATACCGGGCCTGATGTTAAAATTTGTCCATTCTGTCATCTTTACCTCTGGATCATCAATAAATTTAGAATTTGCTTTTCGTGGATTATTAGCATTTAATTTATCCCTTTCTTCGCGATAACGTTTTGTTTTTAACATTACACCTATTTCCACGTAATTTTTGGTTTTATAACATTTATCAACGGATATAAATTATCAATATCCGGTAACAATTTTTCAATAATATATTTTGTTTCATCTCTAATCGTTCTTGTCGGTTGAAAACCCAAATATTTTAACTTATCTGTTACAATATCATAATGAAAATGGCATGTTTTTTCTGCTCTTGGAGGATCAATATGATCCACAGATGTTTCCCAACCTATACTTGAAAACACTTTAGAAACTTCTCCTGCAATCGCATTCACTGAATATGTCTTATCTAATTGATTCCATGTTCTATATTCACCCTTTACAGGTGGATTTTCAATTGCCAACATCAAACATTGAATTGAATCCGTCAAAGACAAATAGCCCCTTTGTTGTTTTCCTTCTCCAAAGATTGTCATCGGTTTTTTTAACAACGATTGAATAATAAATCTATTTACAACTGTTCCAAATGCCTCATCAGAATCCAATCTTGTCGGACAATTATACTTCTGAATTTCAGGAGTCCAATTACCATACACAACCCCTTGCATTATATCAGTCGATGTAATACCCCACCAACGTGCAGCAGCATCCATATAATAAGTTGATGCAACCTTACTTGCGTGGTATATTGACCCTGGACGCCTTGGAAAAATTGCTTTTGAAGCAACTCTATTTTCAATAACCAAGTCAAATAATCCTTCAGGAATTTTCGTGCCGGCGGAATGATCATATTCACCCATAGAACCAATTTGAATCAAATGAGCATCCGGTGAATATTCTTTCATATAATACAAAACATTCAATGTTCCTATTAAATTATTTACCGTTGTTTCACTTGCATGTTGCGCTGATTTATGTGAGAATGGCCCGGAAGGTTGTTGTGCAAGGTTCACTATTGCTGTAATTGGATTAAACTGGGCCAGGAAATCCAAATTATCTTCATGGATTGAAATATCGGTAAAATGAAACTCACCAATATTATCAAAAATTTCCATTCTTTCGGTCGGACTTTGGATATCAACCGCTGAGAATGATTCCATTTCTTTTACATTAGCACGTCTTTGAAAATCATCAATTCCAATAACTCTGTATCCACTATTAAGTAATCTCAATGTCAAAGCATGACCGAGGTAACCATCCGGCCCCATTACTATTACTGTCTTTTTCGTTTTCATTTACAATTTCCTCCTACATATTTTTTTTATCCGTCTCCATCCAGTAACGGTAATCTAACGTCTTCCCCATTTGCTTTGGCTTTTTTATACTGATCCCAATATTGACTGCGATTTCCGTCCCAGTCAACCATATCAGTTTTCGCATTAAATTTCAGAGTAAATGACCGTGGTTTTATAATCACTTTTTCGCAGTCTTCATCCCAACATCCCGGACATTTTGCAGTTTTTTCTTTACCTTCAATTAGCCATTCGAATATTAAACCACATTTTTTACATTCAAAATCGTGCATCATTTTCATTTTTCCACCCCTTTAGAATAACCATTTCCAGCATTATATCCCTTAATATCAATCATACCAGGTGCGTCCATAAGTTTTTTAACTTTTGATCCACATGTTCTGCAACGTATGTCTTTCCATTCTGCTCGTACTGTAATTATTTCAAACTCTTTTGAACATTTTTCGCAATAAAAACTATATACTGGCATTACAACTCCTCCACAATAAAACGATCCCAATCATGCCGTACTGTTGCACTTGGATACATTTTTTCCAACATTTCCACTGTCTTGTCAATTTTCTCAAAATTTTCAACTTCTTGTTCATCAATATATTTGCCAAGTGTGAAAACGATTTTCATTTTCTTATTTATCTTTTTAACTTTTTCACCACTTGTGCGTTCAATCATTTTACCAATTCTATCTTCGGAATTTTTTGCCTCTAATAAATATTTTTCAAATTCATTTCCCATTATTCCCATTATAAATCTCCTGTATAAAACCTTCAATCATTCTTAATATAATATTTATGTCATTTGATGGAAAAGCAACACACTTTTCATTTTGGAAATGATAAATTCCACCCTCTTTATGTTGTCCAGCATTTGAGCCCCAAGAAAACACCGGTACATGTTGTAAATTACAAATCGTAGTCCAAAAGGATATCGGACAAATAACTGCTTTTGCTTCTGATATCATTTTAATCAACAATTTTAAACCATTTTCATAGTAATCAATCATTTTCAAAACGACATTATGTTTCCTGAATCTTGTTCGGCAGTTCCCAGCAATTACTAAATCATCATAATCCCTTAAAAAACATCTAACCTTTTTCAAAATCTCGCGTTTTTCTGAATTATGTGGTATAAAAATTATTTTATCTTTATATGGATTCGGCATATCTGGAACTTCTATTGGCGAAAATTTTTTCTTATAAATTGAAAGATGCGGTGTACTTTTTACATAGTTCAAATTATAAATTTCTATTTCTTTTTTTGTGCAATCTTCAAGCTGACAAACATTATTTTTTATATCTTTAACAAGACTCTGAAATAATTTACTATCAACATCCTCATGTATATAACCAATTTGGCCTTTTTCTTCTCTGGAAATATGTTCATAAACGGGTATTATATTATCACTATCTATAAAATCATACAAAAAAGCCCTGTTTGAATGAGTATGTATATAAACACTTTCAGGATTTGTATATTTTATTAACCATTGTAAATATGGTCTAAACGTTAAAACTTCATATTTAAATTCTCCAACATAAGGCCCGCCAATTAATATCATTTATCACACCACAATATTTTATTATCTATAATAACATTTCCACTCCAATTATCTAATGTCTTTTTGTGTTCTTCATACGCATCTTGGTGAATAACAATAACCTCAGTATTTCTTAAAACATCTTCAAATGCTGACCGTCTATAAAAAAATGTTTGTTCTGTCTTTGAGAAATTATTAAAATTACAAAGAACTTTATTATTTTTCTTAAAAAATGTTATAACACTACTTCCAACTGGATTTTCAACATAATATTTTTTACTGGTAAACTTTAAAATCGTATTATAAATCTTTATATTATCTTCAATAACAAATCTGTTTGTTTTTGGAAATGACTCTAAAACACTTTTAACTTTACTTTCAGTCGGCTTATCAAAACTCAATTTTATCAAATGAACCCGGGGTATTTTTAATAATTTTTCATCCTTTATCGTTTCTTCATCTATTTCTATAAAATCCGTTCCAATTTTAGTAATTTGCATTTTCTCCTCACATAATTTTCAATTTCAGTGTCGCCACATATAACTCATAAGAATTTTTAACAATAAATGAATACATATTTTTAATATTATGGTCGCAACTCAATATATTTATATCTTTAGCATCGTATTCAGCAGGCATTATAAAATATTTAACCATTTTTTTCAAAGGCGATTTCATGAATTTCAGCATTGATTTTAAACCTTCTTGGTCATTATCATATGCTACAATAACTGTTTTATCTGTCAATTTTAATAATTTCATCAAAAAAGGCCGTTGTATTTCTTTACCAAGACAAGTTGTTCCTTGATCACCTATCATATAGGCATCCAATAATCCTTCGGTTATGATAATATATTTATCCGGCCAAAATTTATGTTTATTTAAAATAATATTTGATTTTTCAGAAACAGGATTTTTATATTTCGGTTGGATGTCTGAACCTGGTAAACATCTTGCTTGAAAATATATCAAATCTTTGGCTTTATCAAAAATAGGTATAATCAATCGGCCCTGGAAATTTCCTTTCCAAGCGTATAAAATTTGATATTCTTTAGGGATATGTCTATCAGATATAAATTTATCAATTAACTTCAACCATTGTTCATACAATGAAGAGTCAACAGGAAATTTATGACCGGCGAAATCTTTCAGGTGGGAATTAAAATTATCAATCGGATTTTTGGCAGGTTTTACTTTGAATGATGTTTCTCTATTTAAACGTGTTCTATGATTGTCAGGATTCCATCCCAACAAATCCTTTTTCGCTTCTTCAAGCGTGCAGTGTTTTAATATTGTATATAGACGTAAAAATCCACCTTTAGAATCACAATTGAAACAATGCCAACGTGGATTTCCATTATGCCAATCTAAATGAAAACGTTTTTTAAAACTATTCTTTTTTGAATCACCGCATAAAGCGCAACGAGCGTGAAATTCAGTACCAGCATGAACAGTCACTTGTGAAAAATGTTCATACATAAATTCACTAACAATTTTTAAATCAAACAATTTTACCTCATATTTTTCCTTTCTTTATAATAATCAATTTCCTTGGTTTTGATATTTGCATGAAGTGGGATTTGAACCCACATGGGGAGGCATTGGTGGTTGGGGGAGATAACCGCATTCTAATCCAACTTCCTGTTAATTCAGGCCCGACCTCTGTTTTTATTAGCACGGTGTATTTGTGCTTTTCACCACCGGCCGTATCTCCTACGCCAGTGCGTCTCTATTTTCCGCCATTCATGCAAAAGTTACCATTTTTCCTTTCTTTATTTGCGCCGGAGGCCCGGTGGCCACCAAGATTTGCACTCACATTCGTTATAAGATATTGGAATCGATACTCTTTCATGAAGTATACCATGAATTAATATTAATTCCTTGCACTCATCTATTTTCCCGTCACTATTATTATCAATTCCCCGCAAATGTGTTTCATAATCACAGTTAGGGAACGTCTTAATGCACGGTCCAGTTGTCTCAATCACATGGGTAAAACCACGTTCATCATGACTCTCTGCTATTGCTATCAGTAGCAGAGTAAGTATAAACATTACCACTATAATAGTTAAATACTTCATGATACACCTCATATTATTTTATATTATATTATTTATACACTGGTACTAATTTTAAATAATCATTCAATTTTTTTATAGCGGCATCCTGGCTTTTTACACGGCTCTTACGGAACTTTTTCACATTATCAAGTTTATAGCCTTTCGTGAATTGACGAATGACATTCGGCTGTTCAATGTGAAATCTCATAATCCGAGCATTTTCCATTATGCCGTTTATCCAGCTTGGTTTCGGGTCAAAAATAACCAACACCAAAATTGATACATTGTTTGCAAAAGTTGATGTCTTTATATTGACATGTTCAACTGCCGGTCCTGTAAGTTCAGTTCTTAATCTGGCTGCAAATTCTTCAACATCCGCCGGACTGAAGACCGGGGCGCCTTTTTCTTCTTTTAAATATTGTGAAACTTTCATTTGGCCTCCTTGTTCTATCTAATTCTAATTCCATTATATCAAAACTGGAACCTATGTCAAGCATTATTATTACGGATCATAAGATTCACAATCAAAATCAGTCGGTGTAAATAACAATGATTTTGTTTTGTTCTGTTTAAAAAAACCTAATTTACAATATACCTTATTTAATTTTGTTTTACAATTGAAACAATTAACACACAATGGCCATTCTTCTTTTTCCATTTTTATGTCTTGAATTTGCATCATCTTCTATAAGTTCTTTCAAGTATAAAGGAAATAACCTGAAGAACTTTTTCACCTCCGTTTCTAATGAAAAATCAACACCGAACATTTGGGCCATATGTACTGCAATTTCAAAAGGCGACAATTCAGGTTCCCACCGGCCGACCATATGAAAGGTATTTGTAAAAACCTTTTTCAAAATTCGGGAAACGTTAGCACGGGTTTGGTTCATTTCCTGTGCAATCTCTTCACCTGTCATTGTAGGTAATTTTACATGATAATCCCATATATTATGTACACGGGCCTCTGCCAACATTTCAAGATTTTCCATATTTTATTCCTTTCTTAAAATATTATTTTCAAACTTTTTAAAGCATATCAGCATATTTAACCAAAGTCAAGCATTAAATTCCAAAATTAGTTGAATATTTTCCATAATAATCAGAACCACAATAAAAAAATTCATCCACATGTCTTTCTTTTTTCTTACAATATAATTTCGGCAAATCAGTAGACATAATTGTGCTGCTATGTTCACAATTCCCACAATTTCTTTTCCATGTTGTTATTTTTTCATTTTTTATAATATCATCAAACATAATTCCACCATATTATAATAATTACATAAAGTCAACATAAATTAACTACATTTTGAATGACCACAACTACATGAAAAACAGCCTTCAGTTGCTACCATCTGTTGACCACACTTAGGACAAAATTCAGAAGTTGAATGACCATTTTCTTCTTTTTTATCCTCTTTATTCAAGTAATATTTATCTAAAAGTTTCGCAATTCCATCAGGAATACTTAAAATTTGTGCAGGCCTTATATCAGTATCTTCAAATCGGTGCCAAGCAACCGTGTCACTATTAATTCCTGAAAGTGTTTTTATAACTTTTTCAAGTGGTACATTTTGTTGTAATGCTAACGAAATAACACGGCCAATACCTTCTGTAAATGTATTCAATATTTGGCCTGACTTACCTAAATTAAGAAAAACCTCCACAGGATTTCCATTATTATCTGACACTGTTACATACATTTTTCCATTACCTGTCTCAACTGTAAATGTTTCAGAATGTAATCTATTCGGCCGGACATAATCCTTAATTGTTTCATCTTTAAATGTCACCGGCTGGCCTTTTTTTGAGCCGTCGCGGTAAATAGTAACTCCTTTTAATCCCTTTTCATATGCGTAAATAAACAAATCTGATATTTCTTCTTTTGTCACTGACTTTGGTAAATTTATTGTACTTGATATTGCTGTTGAGCAATATAGTTGGATAGCCGATTGCATGTCAATCCGAGATTTATACGGAATATCATGAGCAACAACAAAGGTTTCCCTTACTTTACGCGGTATTCCATGTATACCTTTTAAAGAACCTGAATTATTAAAAATTTTATCAATTAATTCTTGTGAATACCAAGTTTCCCGGGAAAATTTTCGGTGAAATATTGGGTTAGCAACAATCATTTTTTCACCTGATATCAGATTTTTTTGAAACACCAAACCCATTGCTGGCTCTATTCCATAAGACGCATCGCACGACAAAGCTGTGGTCCCAGTAGGGTGGCAGGTTGTTACCTGATAATTTCTTAATCCGTATTTTTCAACTAAATTCATTATATTTTCGTCACTTACATATCCTCCAATAATTTTCAATACATCTTCTTTATAAAACTCAAAATTATAAAACGGGCCATTTTCTTTAGCTAATTCTGTACTTACTTCTATACACGCTGTGGTCATTGTTTGCATACATCGGGCAGCAAACTTTCTGCCAGCTGGGCCGTCATAAGGTAAATCCAAACCAAATAATGTATCAGCAAGTCCCATTGGTCCAATACCAACTGGTCTAAATTTATGTGTGCTTTCTTTAAATCGGATGTCAGGATAATCCATCTTATCAATGACATTATCCATCAATAACATTACCTTTTTAGTTGTTTTATAAAGTCCGTCCCAATCATACTCACCATTCGGCCTGACAAATTTATAAAGGTTTATCGCACTTAAATTACAACATCCGAATGGAATAGTAGGAATTTCACCACAAGGATTTGTACAATTTATAATATGGTCTTTTTTTAATAAATTATATTTGTTCACAGTATCAATAAAAATTACACCCGGCTCAGCAGATGCATGAGCATTTTCTGCTAATTTATCCCAAATATCATATGGACTTAACTCACCTCTTTTGGAACCATCTTGTGGTGTTATCAAATCAAACGGTGTATTATCTTCTAAACTTTGCATAAATTTATCAGTCACCAAAATTGAAATATTCATATTTTCCAATCTACCGTCAATCTTTTTACATTCAATGAAATCCAGAATATCCGGATGCCAAATTGGCAAAGAACACAAAATTGCTGCTCTCCTAACTCGGCCGCCGGATTTTGTTGTTTCTCCGACTGAATCATATAACTTCATAAATGTAAGTGGGCCGGAAGATTTCCCTTCCGGTGCTTTATCTGGTTCACCTTCATAAATATACGCTTCGGCCTCACGTAAATTTCCAATAGGTATACCAATTCCTGCGCCGTGTTGAAATATTTTTCTGGCAACATTCGCCACTTCATAAATGTTATCCATTGAATCCTCCAATCCTACCACAAAGCAGGCCGAGAAAATTTTATGATTTGTACCGGAATTAATAAAAACAGGCGTATTAGGCCGCCATATATTATTTGTCAACAAACTTAATGCTGTCTTTTCATCTGTTGATTTAACAGCAAATTCAGAAGCTACACGTTTAAATGCTTCTGGTATTGTCTCATTTTGGAAACAATATAATTCTTTAAATATTTTTTGTGCGTTTTCAGATAATTCCATCATCCTCCATTGTTACTGCAATTCGTGGAAAACCGGCATTTCTTATAAATTTAACCTCACCATTAACTTGAAACGGTGCACCGCATTTTACACAAAAATAATGACTATGTTTATATTCCATTATTGTCGTTCTTTCACCATTAAAACCATCATAATAATCTGAATGATAGTGTTCTTCTGGTTTTAAATAAATTTCGTATTCTTCTTTACAAGCTTGGTTTCCGCAAATATATTTACTTTTATGGCAGTCGCCAATTGAATAATCAAGTTCTTTTCGGTATGCTATAAATTCTTCTAAAGGATAACGTTCCTTTTCAATTTTCCATCTATTTTTTATTCTTTTTGGTTTTTGTTTTTCAAAACCGCACATTTCATTTATAAAATTCTCAAAATCTTCTATAATTTTATCACTCAATATTTAACCTCGCTTTGACAGCTTTTAATTGTGAATCATACGCATGTAATTTCAAACATGAAAACGATAATGGCCCCATTTTAATGTCAAGTTCATTAGCAATAAACTCACCGATCATTGTTATGCCCCCCATATTAGATGGAAATCCCGAATATAAATCCCAACTTCTAAATGTTGCTGACATATGTAACACACCATCCTTAATATGTGTATCCAGAAGGCGGAGGCAAGGGCTGGTTTGACGTTCAGCTTCATTTTGCCAAGGTATATCATATGCCAAAGAACTCTCGGGATACCCGATTTGAATGCAGCAATGGTTGTTACCAAATCCTTTGGTTTTATAGTGTTCAATAACCCAGGAAATTTGATCAGGAACATTCATTATTAAAGGCAAATAAGTTTCTCTTTTGCGAAGGCCGGATTCTTCAACACCATATACTGAATAAGCACTTGACTTAGGCAATTTATATTCGCCGCCAGCAATAAAAGTGGAATACCGGTAATGTTCATTAGGCTCCAAATTTTTACCGTCCATCAAATAATTCGCAAAATAATTTTCAATTTCTTCATCTGTTGTAACTGGCGGAACGCCGTCGGGCATAATAGGTGATAAAGGGCGGGAGGTTGGATATTCAATTGTTCCTGCTACAAAATCAAATTCCAATCTACTTGAACCTGCGAAACTTCCATAATCTATTTTATTTTTTCTACCGTTTTTCCAAACTTCACTTAATAATTTAAACCAACAAGAATCTAACGTTTTTTCGTTTATAAATACTGATTTCAAGTTTTTTGCACTCTCCTATAAAAATAAGAATATTGGCCTACACGATAACTTAGGTCTACACCTGTTATCAACCCGATCCGAGCCCATCCCTCAACCAATATTCAATACGATAATATTTATATTACTGGTAATTTGAAATGTTTAAAATATTTTAAAATATTTCCCTGCTACTTCCTGTTCATCAATTACCAATTCCCTTGATCTTAATGATATTTTCAACGGATAATGATTGCCGTAATCATCTATGGATAAAATACTCCATTCAATATCCGGATCAAGAAACGAAACTGATTCTTTCCAGGATAAAATATCATCACTATTGGTTGTTACCGGGCACTGCGAAAATCCATATGGTAACTGCCATTTGGTCTCAAAACGGTATTTCTCTGTCTCATTCACTAAAACGTATCTTGATTTCATATGAGCCTCCCAATGTTCAGAATTTTTTCAGCGTATTTAAACGCCTTTACCATTTCCACAATCACGTCTCCGTGACACGATTTTGGTTTACAATGACAACCTAAAATTTTACCGTCTAATGACAATAACTTCTTAACTAAATCTGGCTTATGTGCAAGCCAAACTTTATAAAGTTCAATCACCTCCTTTCGTGTTCCGTGTTTTCCAATTTCAAATGGATTTCCCCATTTTGGATCACCGTAAACAGGATTTCTACCTATGTAAACATCATATTCATCATTTTTTACGTTTACAACTTTCATTTTAAAGGTCACTCATTTTTGTTAAGTATTTGTCTCCGGGAAGTGTTGGACTTCCTGATCATAATATATTATTGCACGTTCTTTGTCAACATATGAGCATGAATAATTATTAACAATTATTGCAAGTATAACTATAACAACAACCATTGTCCACCATTTAAGATCATGTAACGCATCAATCCATCTTTGTTTCAAAGTTTTCATTAATATAACCTCATTAAGCAACTTTCGACAATATGGTAACTATCAAGGAAATTTCTGAAATTAAATTTCTTTAAAAATTCATACATATTTCGTGGTGGTGGAAAATTATAATTATCATAAGTTTTTAAAACTCTGTTACAAATTGTCGGTGGTATCTTTTTAAAATCAATAAGGTTTCTATTGCGCATGTATCTATGTGTCACATTATTTTCCAATAACCATTCTTTGAGTCCTTCTTTTAAAATCTTTTCGGCCATAACGGGACCCAAACCAGGCCGTCTTTTACCAAAAGTTTTATCATCGTGGCCCCAATCCTTCGGTGTTTTAACATTATAAATATCATCTTTTGACTGGCCTGTTAAACTTTTTATCTGTAGGAATTTTTCAGTATCGGCACATTTAACATATTTTCTTTTGGAAGGATTCCAGACAACAACATTATCTGAAATACATTGAGTATAATCTTCGTCATTTGATGAAATTATCACCCGGCGTTTAAGATTGGATGCAAGAATACCAATAATATCATCAGCTTCAGCAGCCCTTATCTTCAAAACTTTAAAGGGCATACCGTGTTTTAAATCTGCTAAATACTGGTTCATCGTATCAAATACAAACGTAAAATCTATGCCCGTTTTTTCTCGTTTTGTTTTTCTTGTTTCTTTATACCGGGAAAAATAAGTTTTTCGCCATTGATTTTTATCATCAACAGCAAGTACAACCTCATTGATTCTATCATCCCGGGTAAATGAAGCATAAATAGAATCAAAAATCATTAATTTCCACAAATTTACATCTGGTACATCTGATTTTATTTCAACATCTTTGGCGTGCATTGTGCGCCACATCAAATTGTTAAAGTCAATTAGTAATAACATATTTTATTATAACATATTCATATCAAGTTGTAATCACGGAAATATCGGAATCATCTTGTGCGGGTTAAAACCCATTGTTTTTGTATCTTCATATTCAATTCGTTTAGGATCAAACCAAGGATTTATCATTGGCACACCACCAAAATCAAATTCTGAAACACGCCATTCTGGAACTGTGGCTGTATATCCCGCCTGTGAATTGGGTATATTATGATAATTACTATTAGTGGATTCTGTTGTTATTGTTATTTGCCGTTCACCTAAACCCTTTCCAACGTTCTTGATTTCAGTAACCATTCCAAGTACCAGATTTTGAACAGCTGTTTTACCATCCGGACCTTTTTCACACGGACAAACTCCGAATGCTGTAACACCAACTTTGATTTCAACTTGTATATACATTTTTTCTCCTTACACAAATTTATTTATACATTCTCATGTAACCATCTTCTTTATTTCTAATATAAAACGGCCGTCGATAATTAGATTTTGAATGATAGGATTGAGCAGCCGTACCGGATGTAAACCGTAATCTTCTTCTGTCACTTTTCATATTATCATAAAACTCGGCTTGTGTAACGTCAAAAACCGGAACTCCGGCTTTTTCTCCATCTGCATAAACACCATCAACATCTGTTTTAACACCTTTTGTATCATCAGGGCCGTCATTTCCTGGTTTTACGTCTAAATCATCTACTGCCTTGGCAGCCGGCCCACTATTTGCGGCATCTCCTGCTAATTCACCCATTAATCCTCCTTCGCCGGTGTCACTGAAATAATAGCATTATCATTTGTATTATCGTACGGCGAAACTCCTTTTTTTATAAATTTATATTTTCTTCTATCTGTCGGATCCATATTTCTGAAATATCTTAATAAAATTGGGAACATTCCTTTTGCTTTGAAATTTTGAATCAAATCATCAAATAGTTCATTACCGGACGGTTCATCTTCATGAATCATCATATCAAGAAGATATGCCACAACAATATTAGGAAATTCTGTATCAATTATTTTAATTTTAGACATTATTTTTATCCTTAATTCCTTTTGAAAAAGTCCTTAAAAAAATCCAATATTCTTTAATGTGTTCCGGTGTAACAACTTCAAGAAATTCTTTAAAATCAAAAAATATTATTTCTGGTAATTCATCAAGTTTAAATCTCATTGACACGTAAGGCAATGTCCTTAAACCATCTGAATATTTCTCCAAGTGATTTTTATCAACCAAAGATAAACCAATAATTACCTGTTTGCCTTTTTTCCGATAAATCAACATCGGCCGTTTTCTCGGTTTATAAGCATCGTCAACACACTGTTGCCAAAACTTTTTAATACAAAACGTTTTTAAATGTTTGAAATGTTGCCAAAAACTTGTTTTTGGATACCCCGTTTTGCATTCAATTGAAAAGGCATCTGTCAAAAATTCCGCGTCTCCAGACAATGCTCTAATGTCTCCAGACAAATCCGCACAATCTTCATGGATTGTAGCTAATCCCCCGGAACCCGGCATGCGCCAATATTTATACGGTCGTTCGGTTCCTGTCAACCATACAGTAAACGATTTACTAACTTCACGTTCAAAATCACCACCTTTTCCCATAACACACCTCCACATTTTGGAAGTATTTATGAAAAATTTACCACAATAATCTTGTTTTTTCAGGAATAACACAAGATTTCTCCGGTTCTAATTCCCGACGTTTATCTTCGCACAGGTCGCAGATTTTCGATCCGTCTGTCTGGATATATATTATGTACGTCTCCGCGCCACATTTCTGGCAAATTTCCAATGTCAATATCTCCATTAAAGAATTTTAACCATTTAATAGCTTCGCCAAGAGAATAATATGCACAATATAATTCTAATGTCAAATCATTAACACTAAATGTCTTTACAGTATCCAAAATTGCAGAAACGGACTGCCGGCAATATTCAAGTTTACTAATATCAATAGTTATATTTGACCATTGGGATGGTTGTCGGATTGTAACATTATTATTCATAATAATATTTATATTATAACACAATTTCGGCCAAACGTAATATAAATAATTACAAGGAGAGAAAAAATATTATGGCAATTCTCGGATACAGTTCACATAACGTTACGATTATTTTTAACACAAAATGTGCCCAAACAACATTATATGAAATATTTGGTAGGCCCTGGCAGCCGAAAGAACCTGCTTGGTTTCATGGATATCAATCACACGGCGATTCCGCAAAACTCGGCCAGTTCAAACAAACATACCAAAATAATTACGTTATCTGTTTTGTTCGGAACTCATATTCTCGGATGATATCAATGTGGTCATATTCTAAACAACATGATAAAAGTGGAAAATTTCCAAATTGGCCAAAATATTGTGAGATGTGTTATGAAGATTGGAGAAAAGATGTCAAACCACGGTATTCCCGTCTAATACCACTATCATATTTCATCGACACAGGACTTGATTCAATTGATTATATAGGCCACCAAGAAACACTTGATCAAGACTTGAAATTCCTTGCAAAGAAATTCAACATACCATTTGTTACACCGAGACGGAGAAATCATTCCCGTTTTTCACCGGTTGTTGATTGGAAATCAATGTACACAGATAGATTAAAACACATTGTATCAGAAATGTATAAAGAAGATATTAAAATGTTCAATTTCAAAATATGAATAGATATAGACAACAAAGAAATAAACTATGGGCAGTAAAAAATCATTCAATAAAGAAACACCACCGGAAGCTAAAGCAAAAAAATTTCCAACTCAAATAATAGTTGATCCAAAGAAAGCCCGGGGTGGTTTTTTATTTAATAGGCCGGCACCGGGACACGGAGCACCCATTGAAATTTGTTCTGTAATACCACACACTGCGGGTGAAGCAAACTGGCTTTATCATGAATATAATAAAACAGAATTCAAAGAAATAAGAAACCTTCTACTGAATGCAATTGGTCTCGGTAAATGGGGCGTGAATATGCTTATGGGCTACAAACGAAATATTGACCCAACATTTACACAAAAAGACATCTATGTAACAGGCAAGGACTATACTAAAAATTATAGAAAGGATTTAAAAAGAGCAACAGAAAAGGATTTATCATTTCTTACTAATAATCCTGAAGATTATGGTGAAGTAAATACAACTGATAAAGAATGGATGCTCTGGAATTATATCAATAAAGCAAATAAAATTTTTCTAACTATCCCAGAAGATCAAGATACAGGCAGGTTAAAATTTTATTTGGATCATGCATTAAGTTCATCATATCGTATTTGTGCAAAAATGAAAAAATATACGGAAAAATATGGTTCAGGTTATATGGATAAACATATGTATAAAAGAAATATTCCATGGTAAAAGTAAAAAGCCCGCCGGATTGGCCTTCTCCAGGGGGCTTTCGTTTTCCAATTTTTAGTGGCTGACCCCTTCGGGGTGAGGAGATACCTCGTGGTGAAAAGACCAAAGAGCGCTTATATAATATCAAGTATTAAGGTTTGGTGTGAGCAACCCCTTTTTGCACGGATACCCAACTCTTTAAACACTTACCAACATAATTACAAGCCTTCTAATTCTGCTAACAATGCTGCATCATCATCTGATTCTTCATCTGTTTTAAACGGCGTTTCTTCTGGCGTCCCAGCTTCTTCGGTCACATTCTTTTTAACTTGAACATCGTCTAAATCATCTAAATTATCAATATCCTCAACGGTTCCAGTCACTGCGGTTGTTAATGCCAAACGATCTTTTTCCCTTTTCCAAGCATCTTTAACCATTGGATAAAGCTGTTCAGCTTTAATCAATTTTTCAATCTCCGATTCATCTTTTTTCATACCATCTAAATATTCAGTGATACTAATACAAGATTTCATTAATTCGTCAATATCAGCATCCGAATCTGCTGCAGGTGATGCACGTCTAACAAAATTAGATTGTGCATAATCTGGCCATGAATTTCCATTTTCATCTCTTTTGGTTGCGAGAACTTTCAAAACAAAATCAAAGCCGTCTTTACTTGGGTCAAAAATTTGAACCCCCAAGCCTTCTTGATCTGTAATTTCTTCTTTAAGTTTCATTTCAACTTTTTGCGGAAACTCATAAAGTTTTACCAGACCATTACACTTTTTATCCTCTTCACGTTCCTGGTCACGCGGATCATTTACAATTAATACATTACCGACAAATTTTTTCTTGCGTTTATAATTATTAGCAAGTCGTTTATCTGCCTGAGTGCCCATATATAATTGCGAAGTTACTGTACAAAAAGGACAAAAATTTTCAAAATTATCTGTTTTCGGACAAATTATAAACATCCATCGGTCACCGGATTTATACATATGGTAATAATAATGTTTATAAAAATTACCCTCTGGGTCAGGCAAAAAACGAACCTTATAAACTTTTGCTTCTGTGTCTGTTCCCTTGTCGGGTGTCGGCCATACAAATTCTGACCGTCTTACTGTTGCACGTGGTGCTTCTTTTTCTTCTTTTTTCTGTTCCTGGAATTTTCCAAAAACATCTTTATTAATCCATTTACTCAAATCTAATACCTCC
>JAEHCK010000091.1 GCA_020696345.1 Thermoplasmata archaeon
ATTGCAGGTGCTCTAATTACCAGAGGCAGATAAATGCATACATTCAAAGATCTTGGTCTAAACGATAGTTTACTCCAATCAATAGAAGAGTTGGGTTTTACACAACCCACAAAGATACAAAACGATTCGATTCCGCTAATACTACAGGGTAAAGATGTCATAGGTGAATCCGAAACCGGCTCAGGGAAGACACTAGCGTTCGGTTGCGGGATAGTTGATTCCGTCACCAGGCAAGACGGGATACAGGCATTGATCCTCACACCCACACGTGAGCTTGCCGAACAGGTGAAGCTTTCAATCAGAGAGCTAACACAAAAACCCCGGTTGAAAATATTTGCCATCTATGGTGGTGTATCGATCTACAATCAGATCAAGTGCCTCAAGCGTGCAAATGTCGTTGTGGCAACACCTGGACGGCTGTTGGATCACATCGAACGCGGCACCATTGACCTCAATTCCGTCAAGATACTTGTGATGGATGAGGCCGATAGAATGTTCGATATGGGATTCATTGACGATGTCGAAAAGATAATTAATAAATGTCCTGCGCAGCGGCAAACCATGTTCTTCTCGGCCACCATTTCACGAGCGGTCAAGGGCTTGGCTAATAAGTATATGTTGGAACCGAAGATCGTTTTAGCTGGCAATATCGTTGACCCTGACAAGCTCAAGCAGGTCTCGATCAGTGTTTCCAAAAACAAGAAATTCTCGCTTCTTACACACCTTCTCAAGCAGGAGGATATACATATGTCTATGGTGTTTTGCAACACCAGAAACATCTCGGATTTCGTGGAACATAACCTGCGTTCTAATGGGGTCAACGCCACAGCGATCCATGGTGGTCTCACCCAAAATAAACGGCTCAAGACCATCGACAGGTTCAATGCGAATGAGGTTAGCGTACTGGTCTGTACAGATGTAGCAGCCCGTGGACTTCATATCAAAAACGTTTCACACATTATCAACTATGATCTTCCCAGGGACCCCAATGATTACATACACCGCATCGGCAGGACCGCCCGTGCAGGCGAATCCGGTCAGGTGATCAACCTGCTTACTAATTTTGACAGGAATGCAATGGTGAAGATCAAGAGGCATAATAAAACCTTCAATATTGAAACCCAGGAGCTGGCCGAGTTCAGTGATGCACAAATCTCCAAGCCAAAATCAGAGGTTGGTCGTGGAGAGAGGAACCGGGTTAGAAGAAACCACACAGGCCAGAATCATCGTGGAAATGGAAATTTCCACAACGGGCAAAAATGGAGCAGGATAAGGCGGAAATGATCGTTTCAAAATTATTATATTTCCCTTATTGAACCTCTTTTCTATTCAGCTTGAATAGTACCATGGATGCCAGTCCGATTTGGTGTAGTTATCTATTATGCAGTCCTCTTTATCCCAGTTATCCTTCGTTATATTTTCATTTGTTTTGTAACTTGGTCGATCATCTTATCTTTTGTTTTTCTTGTTAATTTTGTATGTACTGTATCAAGATGTGATGGAAGCTTTCCCATTTTTATACTGCTTCCACACTTCGGGCATGTCGTCCAATCGTCCTTTTTGATATTATCCTTTTTTGTTTTACCCTTTTGCTTTTTATGGAGCATTGCCACTAATACGATGATCACAACGAGCACCCCGATGATAGCCCCTAAAAGCAATACTACTTCCCCATTATCCTTGTTGGAATCTCCAACACTGTCTGGATCATCCTTATCAGGATAATCATTGGGATCATCTTTGTCGCTACTCCCAACCGTGTGTGTTCCCGTGAGGTCCCCCTCAATGCTGCATTCTGCATTAACCGATATGACGTCCCCTTCAGACGCCACCACGGTATAGGAATAAGTGACCAAACCCTTTGCATCATCCACTGTCTGGGTTGTATAAGACTCAACCAGATATTCAACATCGTTCACAAGAACTGTAACTGTTTTGATATAATGCTTGTCAGGCTCATCGGACGGATGGTCGATGTAGACTGTTAGGGTATCCTCTTTATACGTTGGATATATCGCAGTTGGTGCATGTGCGGTGACGTTCCCCGAAATTAAAAAAAAATTTAATAAACAATTCAGGACGCAATAATGCACTCACGAAGATCATAGGTATTTCCTATTTTGAAATGTTCGGTTATGTTTACAACGAATGGCACGAATGTTCGAATACTCGAATAATATTCGTCCATTCGTTGATTCGTTCGATTCGTTGTTGTAAAGTAGTAAGTGGCAACATTATAATGACTTCACGAGGCGCAAGCCGAGGGCGTCGTCACAGCCACCGTCACGAATAACCCGGTAGGTGCCAATCTCTATTTCTCCAGAACCCGGTTCCCAAGCTCTACCATCACCA
Organism: Thermoplasmata archaeon; assembly: GCA_020696345.1. GTDB lineage: Archaea > Thermoplasmatota > Penumbrarchaeia > JAEHCK01 > JAEHCK01 > JAEHCK01. The sequence goes on from JAEHCK010000091.1 coordinate 2,353, forward strand.
GGCGCACCGTGGTAATTATCGTGCCTATTGTCCTGTTCTGATACCATTCACAGACATTCCCATGCATGTCATGAAGACCCCAAGCATTGGGCTTTTTTATGTATTGGTTGCATGACTGGTAAGCTTTATTTCTTTATTTTCTTTACTTTCTTCACCTTTATAATTTTCTTTTTGGGTTTTTCGATCTCTGGCTCTAGCTCTAACTCTTCAGGTTCCTCTGCCTCTTCTGCTGCCATTACCTCTTCTGGCTCCACATCTACATCTACATCTAGATCTAGATCTTCGTCAGCTTCAGGCGCTTCTTCATCGGCCGGCCGCTCGTCTTCAGGTTCGTCTTCAGGTTCGTCTTCAGGTTCGTCTTCAAGACCTTCATCCTCATCGGTTTCTATATTCTCGTCTTCGTCTTGGTCAAGCTCGTCAACTTCCTCTGTTTCAGTCTCTTCGGCATCTTCATTCTCGAACTCTTCGTCTTCATCGTGTTCCTCTTCTTCCCCTTCCTCTTTTTCACCTTCTTCCTCTTCTTCTTCCTTCTTGGCAGATTTTTTGCGCTGGACGAAGAGAAAACCGATCAATAAGAGTATAACAATGACTATTATCACAACTGCAACGATCGCCATAGAATCCATGGGCGTTCCTTCATCTTTCTTGGATTCCTTACCCATGGCGGCAAACACGGTCAGATGAGTGACGTTGGCCCAGATGACGCCTTTGTCTTTATCCACACCTGTTTTCTCGCACTTAACCCAATTATCCTTAGCCTCATCGAAATAATAAAGGACAAGAGAATTCTCGTTTACACTTTCTGGTATGTCCGAATCTTGGTACGGCACTTCGATATAAATCCAATCAAGTTCATCTATCTCGATCTCTAAGAATATTCCTAGAAATACCATATCTTCAGGTACATTTTCGATCATTGGCATGATCGCATCAGCGGTGAGTGCGCGAACGGTCAATGTTCCGTCGCCTGAGACCGTGATATTTGCAATTGTATTGCCGGCTTCGTCCACGAGCTCGGTCACCTTCACTTCACCTGCCTCCACAACCACTGAGGTTTCGGCTAATATGGCGTCTATAGGCGTCAGTTTGAAATCCAGGTTCTCGTCACCGTCCACCTTGAAACTGGGCTTGACACTTCCATCATAGCCCGTGGCAGTGCAAGTGACTGTATAGAGATCACCATATGGAACATTTTCAACGTTATATTGGCCAGCGTCCGCAGTGGCCGTAAATGTATTACCATAACCTTCTACCGTGATGGTCGCTGATACATCATCCGGATTGCCATCATAGTATGTCACCTTACCTGAGATTGTGCCCAACAGAATCTCGGTTTCGGTAAAGACCTTCTTGGTGGCTTCAGCGATATCATCATCGTCATCCATTACCATTAATTTAACGTCGTACTCGCCTTTGGCGGCATATGTATGATTTACTGTTTTACCTTTACCAGTACTCTCATCACCAAAGTCCCAAGTCCATTCCGTGATCGTACCGTCAAGATCCTTAGATGCGTCAGTGAAATTTAGAGTGGTATCTTTAGCAGTGTAGGTGAAATTTGCAGTAGGTGCAACATTTGAGACCGTGATATTTTTCGTGGCTACGAATTTATCTTGACCCTTGGTGATCGTCATGGTCACAGTGTAAGTTCCATCGTCCGCATATTTATGCGTGGTATTCCTGGTGGTGTCATTGGATTTATCACCGAAGTCCCAGTACCATGATAGCTTGGAAATATCGATTTCCGTAAGTTCAGTGGTGTCGTTGAAGTATATTGTTTGTAGGTCATTTGGTTTGGCAGGTTCGTAAGTAAAGTTAGGCTTGATTTCAAAAATGGTGACCGCCACATACATATAATATGTATTCACTGATTTATCCTCGCCTCGGACAGTTAGCGTGACGTTATATTTACCCGTGTTCTTGAAAGTATGGGTTGGGTTCTGTACACATGTATCTGTATCGTCACCGAAGTTCCAGTACCAGGCAACTATTTTAAGAGTCTGACCCGTATCTGGTATGGCCAGTGAATGGTCAGTGAAATTGAACTTACCGGGTGTGCCAATAATCGCTGCGTAAGAGAAGTTCGCTTTCACCTTTCCGGACGGATGCCTTATTTTCACATCTCTATCGGTTGCAGCGGAGTTACCCCAAAGATCACGCATCTCGCCCCGAATTACATATGCACCATCAGACAGCGCTCTCGTATCCCATTCAACCAGCCATTCCATGTCCTGGTTAGGAGTTTTAGTTTCTCCTATCAATGTCCATTCTTCTGCACGTGCACTTTTCTGCTTGTAATAGAAACTTGCTTTATTTGGTGTTATTTGATCGGTGGTCTTTAATCCCATATAGATAAACCCGGTGAGAACTGCATCAGCTTTCGGATATGTAAATGAAGGTGTGGCCTGATCACTTGCGATGACTGAATGCTCGCGGTAGTTATTGCTCCTGTTCTGGTCGATCGTACAGTTGACGAAGAATAACAGATCGTATAACCCCTCGTCCGCAGGTGTCCAGGATAGTGTAATGTGCTTCTCCTGGCCCGGTGCGAGTGTACCTATTTGTTTGACTATATGATCCTGCTCAACTCTTGATTCCGAAACAATAATAACATTGTCAATCGCCATGTACGGATATGTCTCTGCATCATTGCTGGTAAATACGAACTTCATCCTGAATTGTGAAGATGTATATTCCTCCAGTAAAATATTTACATTCTCCCAATGACCAAAGGAATTATCACTTTCTATCCAGACCGGTTGAGTTATCCAGGTGGTACCTCCATCCATACTGAGATAAAGCTTGCATTCGTCATTTCCTGTCTCGATCCATGAGTTCTCCCAGAACATCAAGACCGGTTTTAGTGTTTTTGATATGTCGATCACAGGCGAGAGTAATGTGTCCACCTCGTTATTCGCATACATGCTCCTGCTCCTGCCCGCGGGTGGTCGTAGTGTAGCGCCACCTATGTTCATCGAGTTATCGGCGCTAAAATTGACATCATCATCTCTGTTCCATGCGGCGCCGGTACTATCATCAATAGTGGTCCAGCCCTTATCGGTCTCGAAATCGTCGGAGAACAATATTGCGGGTGTAGTGTCAATGGGCAACAGGCCAACCGGTAAGTTCTGATAGGCAACACTGCCATTATTCTTCACCCATACATCAAAACTGTGCGTGTCCGTAGTATATGCCTGACCATCTCTCACATTTGTAACATTGGTGATCAAAACCTCGCCCACCGGGCCTTTGGCTACCAAAGATAGGTTATCGATATGCCAGCCCCAGTATCTTGTGGAATCAAAATCGGTATATGAAAAGATGAACTGAACCTTATTGGAAATATAAGGTGTCACGTCGAACCATTCGTAAACCCATTCATTACCATATCTCTCATAGTCATTGGGCCAATCGTATAATTCGTACCAGGTACCGCTGGAGTTCACATATAAAACAGTCTCTGCAGTCCATGTGGACCATGGATATGTGTAAAGCCAATCCCAGAATCTAAAGTTCACATAGGTGTAACCAGTAAGATCGAAAAATGGTGTGCTCAGATAGGATTCCATGCCTTGAGTGTCGCTCCCTTTTATGTTCGTAGCAAGAATGTGCGGCTCAGCAGGGTCATCGTTGGCTGGTGTTTCGGGGAAGAAATAGGTTCTCAGACCCCATTCCCAGTCACCGGTCAGGTTCCACTCGTTCAAGGTCGGTGGATCGGATAGGTTCTCTTTCCAGATATATTGCAGCTTTTCGCCGCCGACCCTGATATATGCGGTAGAATTGGCTTGATGGATCTTATTACTTGTGAAATTGAACAACGCTGTATTCACTGAAAACGTTACTTTCTCCAAGGTTCCAATTGTAGCGTTCATGGGCACCTTGACAAAGACTGAATAACCCTTTGCACCTCTATGATTAGCACTTTGATATCCTCCAGGCATTCCCAAATTTTGGTGCAATTTTCTTCCATCTGCATTGAGAACCCTAACCTCCCAGCCGTGTTCGGTTCGGGCAGTGATATTGATCGGCTCCATTGCCAAATATATTACCTGTGAGGTATTTAGTGAATCATTATCCGTGGCATTAATAAAAATGTGAATATCAACTTCATATATTTCCTGAGCCTGGTTGTTTACAGTAAAGTTCAATGTGACCTCGTTACCCGGCCCCGCGAACTTCTCGCCGCCAGGGTACTCTTTTGGCACGGTTATCTCGGGTATGAATGTTGATGGGACATTAATAGTAGGTGGCGCATTGACCGATACGTATCCGCTTTGCGCATCCCCTGGACCAACCTGACTGGGTGATGAACCATAGGTCGAATAGCCCTCCGTGGTTGTCCATGTATTAATATCATAGTTATGCAGTTTGTCATCACCGTTCATGACACTGAAATCTCTTGATGAAGAATAACCAGTTTCCTCACAAACCGATGGTGGATGCGTCTCAGATCCATCCCAGCCGGTCCTTGGGTCGTAATGTCTGCGTTCGGAATATCGCGGTGCACGGCAGCATTCGTATTCCTTTGTCTTGGTCCAGGAAAATTGACAAATTGTCCATTTTGTAGTGAAATCAACGAATTCCCACTCGGGCTTTACAATCTTCATGATCAGCTTTAGGACCAGTTGAATAGTGATCCTGACACCGGAGGTAATAGTTCCCCAATGATCGACGCACTCGTCATTTATGTCAATGTCGCCAACGTCAACTATAACCTTCACAAAAGCACTGATCTGCATATAAAATATCTTCTTAATATTTTGACCAACCCTCATACCTAGCTTTATCACGATCTTACCTGTGGTGGTCATAGAGCCGCACTGTTTGGCAATTGTGATCTCGCCGTGGGCGCTTACAAAGAACTTGGCAATTGGGAATGCCGGTAACGGTATCTCTATCTCCGCGTTCGCTTCTGCGGTGAACTCCCAACCCAGGCCGACGATCTTTAAACTAAGTGTAAGATATTCACCCAAATTGATATCGAACCCCGTGAGCTTGGAATAAACTAAGTTCCTGGCCCAACTCGTCATTGCATTGACTTTCCGATAAAGCCAATCGGCTAATCGTGCACTACCATCTCGTAATACCTCGATGGCATCTGCAACCTTATCCTTAAGCCAGTTATACCCTGATTTAAGCCAACCCCATGCAACCTCATACCAAGGGGTATCACTAGCCCGTGTGGCAAAACCGCCTTCGTACCATATTTCATAGCCGGTAATATTCTCGGCTTCGAGCGGACCATTGGAAAGGATGATTATGTCCAATGACGCATTGAAAAACTTTGTGGCAGGTACGTCACCACCACTCTCGACCAGATACCAATCGCCTTGTGCATCTGAAAAGTCGACATCGTTTACGCCAACGCCAAGATGAACTTTAAGAATGGAAAATGATGGGAGGATCAGGTCTGAAAACGTAACGACAGTTTCACCTTCTCTATTGTAGATCGTCCAGCCATCCATATCCAGGTCATAACCGTAATTATTTAGCTCGATCCATTCCGAACCGGCGGCGGCATTCAGATCCGAATCCCAGATCATTAAACTGTAAATGTTATGTCCACCAAGCGTTGGACCATTGGCAAACTGGCCACCGGAAAGTGCCCAATCTTTGACCGAATTAGTATCGGTCGAGAATTGGTCGCGGCCGATGGAGTCGTCGTTTACGAAAGTTCCAGTGACGGCTTTGCCGCTTGTCCAAATACCCGCGTTTACCGCATCTGTGGTCACAGTCCCACGTGTTCCACCTGTGCCCCAGGCAACATAATCCTGGATACCGATTGGTGAGTATAAGCCCACCGCACCAAAACTATCGGCCAATATATCGCCATTGACATCGAAATACAGATACGCAGCAGCGTCCTTCATGTCGGTATCATTGGATTCAATAACGGTATCGTCACTTCTGGAATCCTCTGATATGAGGTTAAAGACCACGAATGTATTCGGGTCAAGCTCTAACCCGGAGAACGGGTATTTATTACCGCCGTCAACCTTTACATACCAACCATCGGTGGTTACCGTGGCTGCCGTGGGGTTAATGACCTCAATAGTGTCATTTTCAGTATCCACCTTGAACATCACTTCGTTGATCAACAATTTGCCCAATTCCCATTGCGATGATGTGTCCATGGTTGGATTGAACCTCTTTCGTCCCAGTGAGGCGCCTTCTTTGAATTTGCCGGCAGTTACAAGATCGCCAGTGGTCCAGAGTCCAGCTTCGGCTGCCCATTCACCGGCTACACCGCCGTCGAAGTCCGAAACACTGCTCTTTCTCCAGCCCATAAAATCTATGATCGTATCGTTTCCGGCGGGACCATTGTAGATGGCAACACCATCGGCCGAGTTATTGAAGATATCGAATTCGTTGTATGTATAATAATGTCCGATATGGTCCGAGAAATCCTTATCATTCTTTTTCTCCGGCCACCCGAAATGTATGTATAGCATCGAGTCCGCCGGTAATGTCCAGGGCGGCAGTAACGCATCGGCATCACCGTCAGCATTTGAAATTGTCCAACTAGTCAGATCTGCACTGTCCGTCCCGTTATTGTATATTATCACCCATTCAAAACCAGCGTCGGCTCCGGTTGGGTTGAACATCACTTCAGAAAGCATCACCATGGGTCCGGTTGACTCAATGGTCGGTGCGGGCGCACTTCGAGTCGTTCCAATGTCATTCTCGCCTGAACCCTTACCTGTTACATTAGCATCTTCACAAAGATCTACCAATGCAACCGCCGGAATATTGCTCAACAATATCAATAATATTGTCAGTACCGCCAAGATCGGTGTTATTCTAAACCATCTATTATTCCAAACATTCTTCAATTTAGTCGAAAAATTACTATTAACCAAGTTATCGCCATCCTTCCCTTTTTGACATTAAAAACATTTTAAAACATTTAGATCTATAATAAATCCCAAATGTGCATTTCTTAATAAAATATAGAATAAAATAATTATATTTAAAATCTTGGAAAACGCTTTTAAATGAAATTCTTTTTTCGTATTTTCAATAGTAATCATTATAAGTTCCAAACCCAATTCACCGCCCCTCTGTATGGGAGGAATATAGGGATTCAAAACTTGATAATATTGGAGGTTTGGAAATGACATTAGAATGGTTACCGAGAGATAATGAGATAAAAGACCACGCATTGTTCAAGGGTACTGATTATTTTGGCACGGAACCACCCAGTACAAAGTATGAGAAGAAACTTATCGTTGATCCTGAAGGAAACGAGATAGATGGATTGTATTCGGCTTGGGTAACACTGAATAATCCAAAACAATATAATTCATACACCACCGAGATGGTTAAAGGTGTGATCGCAGGATTCAATAATGCATCTCTTGACAGATCGGTGGTGGCTGTTATATTCACAGGGGTTGGCGATAGGGCATTTTGTACGGGTGGAAATACCAAAGAATATGCAGAGTATTACAGCAAACGGCCGAACGAATATGGAGAATATATGGAACTGTTCAATCATATGGTGGATTCCATACTGTTCTGTAAAAAGCCCGTGATCTGCCGTGTGAATGGCATGCGAGTTGCCGGTGGCCAGGAGATCGGTATGGCTGCCGATCTGGCAATATCCTCTGACCTGGCGATCTTTGGCCAGGCCGGGCCGCGCCACGGCTCGGCGCCGGACGGCGGGTCGTCGGATTTTTTACCATGGTATCTTGGCATTGAAGACGCCATGTGGAATTGCATCTCCTGTGAGATGTGGAGTGCATATAAAATGAAACGATTAAGTGCGGTATCAAAGGTCGTGCCGGTGATAAAAGAGGGTGAGAAATGGATACGCAACCCACAGGTCATTACCGATAAATGGGTCGATGATGGTGAAATAGTATACGGCGAATTCAAAAAGGGCGAAGATTTCAAGAATGCTCGAGAATTTGTTAAAAACGCCACAACAGACTTTACATTGCTTGATAAAGCAATTAACGATACGATCTGGAAACTTACAAATCTGTTCCCCGGTTGTTTGATCAAAACAATGGACAGCATACGTGCCAAGAAGAAGTTCTTCTGGGATTACTCCAAGAACTACAACCGGCACTGGCTGGCGGCAAACATGACAGGCGAGGCGTTCCTGGGGTTCCATGCATTCAATACCAAGAAGATCACAGGCAAAGATACCATCGATTTCATCAAATACCGCCAACTCGTAGCAAAAGGCGCATATCAGGACGATGGGCTGTTCGAAACTGTGCTGGGTAAACCAAAACCCACAGAAGAATAATGGAGGTCGAAGAGGGTAATTAATCGAGATCATTAATTATGGCTCTTCACAGGATCTAGGTAGAAAGTAAAATGTTATGTTGAAAAATTAACATTGAGTTTGGATAGAGGGAGGAGTAAAAAGGAAAGTGGGTTGATAATTTGACGATAAGACCCCATTTCCTCTAACGATTCATATCATAAATTCTACATAGTGTCCTCTTCCCTCTTTCCTGTTTATATTATATGTTTCTTCTTCATTTTTAAGTGCTGCAAAATCAGATAATATCGAGGAGTCCTATGAATATATCTAGATGTCCATGGTGTTTAGGGTCCGAACTATATCAACAATATCATGATGATGAATGGGGTGTGCCCGTGCACGATGACCGGAGGCATTTTGAATTCTTGGTCCTTGAAAGCATGCAGGCTGGTCTGAGCTGGATCACGGTACTAAAGAAGCGTGAGAATTATAGATCTGCGTATGATGATTTTGACCCAAAAAAAGTATCGAAATATGATGCCCGTAAGGTCGATGAGCTGCTGCAAAACCCTGGGATCATTCGAAACCGTAGAAAGATAGAGGCGTCGATCAATAATGCAGAACGATTCCTGGAAGTTCAAAGTGAATTTGGCAGTTTTGATAACTATATCTGGAAATTCGTTGATAATGAACCTATTATTAACTCTTGGAAGAGCGTTTCGGAAATTCCAGCATATACCGAATTATCCGACCACATCACCAAAGATCTTAAACGATCGGGATTTAAATTCATTGGTTCGACTATAATCTACTCCCATTTACAAGCGGTTGGAATAGTGAATGACCATATTGTTGACTGTTTCAGACATAAGGAATTGATAAATTAATACTGAATTTGGATAGAGGGAGGAGGGGAGTGGAAAGAGGGTTGATAATTTGGTGATAAGACCCACTTTCCACTAGCCTTTTGGATCATTAACGCTTAATACTATTTTGTGGGTTAATGGTTTAGTATTCGGAAATTAATGAGTGGTAATGAGAGATAGTCCATCGGTCTATCAGTCTGCTGGTCTATCGGTCTACCGGTCTGCTGGTCTACCGGTCAATTAGTCACTAGTTTCTAGATGCTAGTTGCTAGTCGACTAGATGACTAGCTGACCAGCCGACTAGCTGACTGACCGACTATTCATTATTCATTAAACTTTTCAACTAACAAAGTAATGCTGATGGATAACATTTTAAACTCAGAATTAATTGTAGGACCCGATGAACGCAACCATTGAATTTCTCAAAAACAAATTCTCCAATTACTATGCCGACGCAAAACTAAGTTACCCCGAGCGCTTCACGCGCCGCGAATGGGGGTTTATGTTTTTAGGTGAGACCTTCATGCAGCGCCATTTAGGTTTTAGAAAGACGGTTGAGCTTGTAAATTTTCTAAGTGCAGGTGCAGGTGCAGGTACTGGTGCAGGTACTGGTACTGGCTCTAGTAACCATCAAATACACAAAGGCAAGAAAAATAAGTCAACACCAAACAAGGTACCCTCACATGTGTATTATTCAAGTGCCTATTATTCGAACCCCAATCTTCAACCCATGCCTGCAAAGGTAGCTGGCTGGCTAGGTGCCGACCTGATCTTCGATCTTGATGATGACCATTTACGTAATATAGAGGGGTTATCATATGGGGAGCGTTTGGCAAAAGTCAAAAATATAGTTAGACATAAACTACTGGATGACTTCTTTCTGGGCGATTTCGGTTTTGACTCTAAATTCATTACAATTGCATTTTCAGGTAGCCGCGGGTATCACATTCATATCCGCGACCCAAAAGTATTGCTATTAACGAGTGCTGAACGCCGTGAGTTGGTGGATTACCTGACCGGAGTCGGTCTTGATAAAGATCGGATATTTCCCAAGCAGGTATTTGATACCAAGGAATATGGTGATAAAAAGTTTTCAAAAAAACCTAAAGTGATTACCCCAAAACTCGACTCACCAGGTTGGAAAGGCAGGATGGCACGTGGTATTCTTGAATTGATCACCAAATTATCGAAATTAACCGAAGAAGAAGGAATAAATGAATTATGCACACTATGCCAAAACCTTCGGATCAAAGGAAGAAAGATCTCAAATAAAGATATTACTGCCATCTATCAAGAGCTTTTTTTAAGGTCCGTAAAATTGGATAAAACCACCTTCGAGCAGCGCAACGTACTTGAGATATTTTCCAAGGACCAATATCGCAATATCTTTCTCGAAATAGTTCGGGAGCATCAAAGTATCGAGATGGCGGGTGAGACCGATGAACCGGTGACAACCGATGTTAAACGCCTGATCAGAATGCCAACATCACTACACGGCAAGACCGGTTTTCGTGTGGCGCCCCTGACCATCGACGAGCTGGCAGAATTTGACCCGTTCTCCGATGCACTAGCCTTCGGTTCCGACCCAGTTAAGGTGAACGTGAATGAACAAATAGAAGCCACGGTAAACGAACATTTGAAATTTCGGTTGGGTGGTGAGGATTTTTCTGTCATGCCCGGTGAGGATGGGTTGGAACTGCCCGAGTTTGCGGCGATCTATTTGTTGTGCCAACGTAAAGCGGTGATAGCGTGAAAGTATGAACAGACCGTTTTGATGTTATATCGATGAAAACCACTAGTGGAATGGGGACCACTCCAAGTAATGATCGCTTGGAATCGTTTGGAGACCACTGCAATGAATTATCGCTAGGGTTATTGGAAATTTTAAATTGTAAAATGCAAAGTTACAATAACATCTCATTCATATTAAAATCTTCATTCTTCAGTCTACTGGTCTGTCGACCATACTAGTTGTCAGTTATCAGTTGACCGTTTTCAGTGTAATGAACTTACACTGGCAACTGAAAACTTTTTTGACTCTCGACTCTATGGACTCTGGACTCTTTAGACTCTCGACTCTTAATTTATTCCGCTCGCCAGCTCCATAAGTGCGTCTTTCGGGTCCTTTGCCTTGGTCACACCCGATGCGAGCAGCACACCAACCGTGCCAAGTTCCAGAGCCATCTTAACATCCTCACTGGTCTTTACACCCGCACCACACAGCACACCCACATCCGGGTTAAGTGCTTTGACATCTTTTACAGCATTTTTTACGATATCGGGGTCTGCTGATGTTATCGAGATGTCACCACCGATGAGTTCAGGCGGCTCGATCGCGACATAATCCGGACCAAGTTCGGCACATGCCTTGGTCACCGCCAGATTGTTCGTGCATACTATTGTTTCGAGGTTCAATGCGGATGCACGATGGATCAATACATCTATATCTGCCAGTTTAAGTCTGTGTTCCGAATGGTTGAGCAATGTGCCCGAGGCACCGGTGGCGGCCACACCTTCAGGTGGTATGTGCCCGGTGCAGCTGCCTGCCTTGACATCATCAATATGTTGAGCAAACACGGGAATATTAACGGTTTTTACCATCAGAGATAGATCCACCATCTGCGGTGCTATCACAATGGAGGTTGAACTCTCCATAGCCACAACTTCGCATATTTTTGCAAGCGAGAGCCCCTGTTCACCAGAGGCCTCGAGATATCCCTTAAAATTTACTACTATCACCGGCGTGCGCATATAATCACCAATCTTTTTATATGATCATTAATGACTGCGTTTGGAATGAACTTGACGATATTTGTAATTTATGATTACCAAGAAAAATATATATAATTTAGAATGCGATGGTGTATAAACTTTAGAAACGCATTTGAACCATGATCAAGGAGGGTGCTATATGTCAGAAGTCGAGGATTTATTGAAAAACGGCCATGAACTTTTAAATAAAGGAGAATTAAAAAAGGCATTTTCCAGTTTTAATAAACTTATTAAACTGGACACTGAGAATGCAGATGCGTATTTTGGCAAAGCAGAAGCTGCTGTGGGATTGCCTAAATATTCACTAATGGATGTAGCTATGTTCTATCGCGAGGCCATTAAATATGATCAGAATAATGCATACTACTATATCACGTATGGTGATTTCTGTTTATCAAACGGATTACTGAAACAGGCCGTGGAGAATTATGTAAAAGCTGTGGAATTGGACCCGGAGAACGCAGTCTTTTACTACAATGACTTGGCGTATGGCTACTATAAAAACGGCATTTTATTTCTAGACCGGCAGCTCGACATGTCACATGATGATGTTGTCAAAACTGCAATTGGCTATCTTCTAAAAGCATTTAATTTGGATGGAAAAAATGCGATAGAAATATTAAATGAAATAACGGAAGTTGGAATTAGTAAGATATTGGAGCCTGTTCGGCAAAAGGAAAAAGATGAACAAGAGAAATTAAACACGATCTCCGAAAAGGCCGAATATGAAAAAATGATCAATGCCGAACCCAAGAACCCATATAATTATTTAACCTATGGTCAATTTTGTTTTTCACATGGTTTTTTGAATGTAGGCGAAGGTAACTTTTTGAATGCGATCAAGCTAGATCCGACTAACAGGTCCGCTTATTATAATGATCTTTCACCCAACTATTATTACTGCGGCTATGAGAACTATGAAAAAGAGCTGCAGAAAACGATCACTAAAAATTCTTTGCGCTATGCCTTGCACTCCATAGAATTATCGCCGAAACTGGCTGTCGCGATCTTGAGTAAATAGGTGATTCTCAAAGCTATTTTTGAAGTTTTGAAAATTTTGCTTAGTTTATGGGTAGGATTTGGAACGGAAACTTTTTGACGGTTACTTGCGCTGTAACCCTTTTCCACTTCGTGCAAACACAATAGAATCCTTCGGATTCAATCGAGATCTCAAAATTTGGTTAAAATAACGAGCTCGAGAATTTTGAAATACCGTTAACGGAAAAATAGTGGCTAAAGCCACAAGCTCATTTCATTCGCCCCTTCGGGTCTCCCACGGAAACTTTTTGACGGTTACTTGCGCTGGCTTACCCCTCGCAAAAAGTTTTACGATCATCCCAAAACTCGGGGTCAGCCTGCTCAATAACCGTTTATCTATGACCTTCGGTCTTATCTACCTCACAAAAAGTTTTACCGCATCAGCCTTTTTGTTCCTGCCCATGCTGCCCTACAAAACAAGATAAAACTCTTCAAGTTTAATCGAGACCTCAAAATTTATATTGCATTTCGATATAAATAATTTTGACGTACCCTGGGGAAATAGGGCGAACCTACGGTTCACCATCCCAAAACTCGGAGTGATCCTGCTCCTTCGCCATATTTTTTTAAAAATTGTTTGGAACTTGGAATTTCCCACGAAGTGGGCTGCGGTGGTGCTTCCGCCTCCGGCGGTTGGGGTTTGCCTTGGGACGAATAATAGGAATATCAATAATAATAATTATTTACTTTAGTGACAATATCCATGTATGGATGAGATTCTTCCGAGACCAGCTACATAATTTCAACAATTATACTACGAGCTTTTTTCACATATAGTTAGGGATTATAAGAATAGGACTGGTAAAGAGTTGAAAATGTATAAAGAATATGAACCTGAATATTTAATCAAATTTTATAATAATCATAAGGATTTTGAAGATATTGTTGATCAGATAACGAATATCACAAGCAAGTTAATTCTTATTCAAGCTCTCCCAAATGCAAATCATAGGACTGCGTTTATATTTATAAGAATATATTTAAAAAAGTTGTTTAACGAAATTATAGAATTGCCTCAATCGGGCATGGTAACACTTGAGTCTCTCCACTCCTTTATCGCCTCTTTGAACCAGTCAGGTTCCTCACCTTCGGAAAACCAACAAGGAAGTAATTGACTCATATAGCATCTCCATTAGTATATTGTTTCACTAAATATTTAAAGATTACTTGATATTTGCCAAATGGACTGTGATATATCCCGATGTTTGCAAATAATTCATATCTCGAAGTTGGGAAAGAAATGCAGTCTATATCTCGATGTTGGGAAAGGATTTCGAGTTGGTAAGGCAAGGGCTAGGTGACCGATATTTAATCATTTTAAAGAACCCGGGGTATGGTAGTAGGCAAGGGAGAGATGAACTTAATGTTAGCAATCTAAATCGACCGGGGTTTGGTATGGTAAAACTACAACGATTGGGAAAAGATAGTAATCAAAACTACAATGGATGGTATACCAATGGTTGGAGGTGGCTACAACGATTGGGAATTACGGGCTAGGATAGATAATTTGTAATTATTGAAATCGAATGGAATTGTAATTTTTAATCTTGGTATTCACAATTAAAAAATTTTGATTGAGGTTGAAAACTAGACCTCAATCGTCACAGGGTGGGAAGTTGAGCTTTGCGAATCAGGGAGGGATATGAATAAATTGTTACAAAACTGTACCAATAGATTAATAATAAAGTATAAGATTGTGAAATATCGGTTATGAGATGATCGATATTCAATTAATTACTCTATTTATTATAATCTGTTTTATAGAATTAAGGGAGGTGGATGGATATTGAAAAAAGGATTCTTACATATTGTTGCAGCAATTTGTTTTTTCATCGCTGGTGTTGTTTTAATACTAGGAGAAGAAAATAGTCTATTTGTGATTGGGATATCACTTGTTGTTATAGGAATTGCGAATACTGCATTGTTTGCGAGATGGTTAAAGAAAAAGAATACGAAAATTTAAGGGTGGGAAAAGCGAATGAATGAAATTTGTGGAGCGGGTGGAATTTTATTTAGATGAAAAAAAGGGTGGGAATAGCTTCATCTCATGACGCTGGTGCTGATTTGAGATTGAAATTAATAGAAAATTATTTATTATCAAATGTTTATCATTAAGTGATAATATGGTTATGCGAACTTTTGAGATCAATAAAATATCCCTTTCAGTAGATAAGAAGAGGCAAAAGGAAGTACTTATACAATTGAAGGAGCTTTATAGAGATAGGTTAAAAATAACAAAAAAAGGTAATGAAATTAGTGTGAGTGGAGATCTACATAATTTTAAGCTAAGAAGGAAAATCCTATGGATTCTGAGCGGGGGCAAACATGGGAAGGATGTATAGGCCAGTAGAACTTTTTTCAAATGGCAGAAGCACAATCGCAGTTTCAATAATTGATACGGTATCTGATGAAACAGTAGTTAGTGAGCGTTTAGCAAAGAAGTTAAAAGCAAAACTATATGGCGAATTTACTGCAATCTGTGCATCTCAGACGAAAGTTGTTGGAAAGTATGCTGATATAAAAGTAAAGGATAGTTGGAGTGGTTTGGAAGCGTTGATGGAAGTTGGTGTTTCCAATATACCATTTGATACTGATGACATAGATGATGAAGGTTTGGATGTAATTCTTGGCGTAGATTTTATCCAAGAGACTGGATTAAAAATTGAATTTTTAGATTAAAAAACATTGAAGTTGGGAAATGGATCTCTACTCATAGTAGGGAAAAGATTAGGTGGTCAATACTCACAGATGGTATGCGAAATATGAGTGTTAACGCACGGATTTGGTGCTTCCGCCTCCGGCGGTTGGGATTTGAAATTAATAACTTAAGAAAATATTTTATATAAATTAAATATTACTGAAAAAGTGGGGAGGAATAAATATGGATGATATAATAAAATGTTCAAAATGTAAGGAAAAAATGAAAGAGATCAATCGAAAAAGAGTTCTTACTGAAATGGATGCTGTTGATGATCATTATAATGATGATATTGAAGGACAAATGTCTAACTCCATGGAAGAAGAATTGTCAAGTCAATATGACGATTGGGGAGTAACTGAGGTGACATATAAATGCGAAAAATGTGGTAATATAACGATCATTAATGAATCTTAATTTATTGTTATCAATAAAGGCGAGGAAAATGGCTATTGGCGGGTAGGCCACATCTACGGAGGAGAGGAATTTGAGGATTGAAGACTTGGGATTTGTTTAGTATTTCGGGCTTAGGTTTTAGTGCCTCCGCTGCTGGCGGTTGGTGGTAATTCAAGGCTCGAAAAATAGAACACGGATGACACGGATCATACGGATTTACACGGATCGATTTGAGACATTTAACCACGAAAACACGAATTAAATAGTTAAAACAACGAATGATACGAATTATCGAATGAACGAATGACCATTCTTGAATTATTGTAAGTATTCGTCGATTCGTTCATTCGTCGTCCATTCGTTGTTTCGTGTCTTCGTGGTTCATATTGGGTGATGGTAGGGATAAAAAA
>JAEHCK010000148.1 GCA_020696345.1 Thermoplasmata archaeon
AAAAAAACCCGGGAAAAAAAGGCGGGATAAACCTGCATCTTCGCTACGCTCAGCCCTTCGGGACTACCTCGATCTACGGTCTCGGACACACCCCCTGCAGATACACACCACTATTCTGCACTCTATGCGCGTAAGCTTGAAGAAACATGAGCGGGGTAAGTTGTATTATTCTATCTCTTGAAATAAATCAATCTTATTATTATAGATTTATTCTTGCCACTCACCAGCCTGCGGTGGCGAAACCCGTCCCCCTTTCGCATTCCTCGGCACGGATTACTACTTCTTTAAAATAGCAAGTCGTTCTAATTTAATTTTTTTATTTCATTGGTATATTGATTTTGATTTTTATTAGATTGAATATTTTGCTGAAAAGTCTGTTGTTGTGGTTTAGATAGTATATCTGTCTGAGATTGAGAATATTGGGATATTTGTGACTGGATATTAGATTTTTTGGGGGGAACACTATCCTTTTTTACTTCATCATGTTTAGGTTGCCTTTTTTTAATTAAGAGGAAAATTAAACTAATTATTATAATGATAATTAGTATAATGAAAATCCAAACGTCAATATAATTTATTTTTTTATTTTTATTTTTTTCAGGTTTAACATCTTTTACTTTAACATTTACTATCAAATCAGTATCATCTGATGACTTATCACTTTCGCCAGTAAATTCAATTTTATATGTACCTACTAAAAAATTATCATCAATAGATATTTTGATTAATATTTTATCCATTTTACCTGGACTTAATGTTACAAGATTTTTTTCAATTAATATGTTTTTAATAGTAAAGTGTTTTGAAGTAAAATATATATAATAATCATTGGAAAAATTACCTTCGTTAACAATTATTAAAAACACTACTTTTGATTCACCCTGTTTTATTTCAACAACGTTGGGTGTAACAGAAACATTAACTCGGTAAGAGATTTTTGGATCATTTTTTGATTCATTCTTTGATGGAAGCTCGTTAGTATCATTGATCGTTATATTATCATTAATTTTTTCATTAGTTGATATATTTATTATGCTATTAATATAGATAGTTACATCAGATTTTATATCATTATCCTTATCTTTATCGGTTAATAAAAGAGTAACATCATTATAACCTGAAACATTTTCTTTTGGAATAATTTGCAAAGTATCTTCTAAATAATCGATAATTTTTATTGAAAACAGTGTGGAATCTACACTAGACTGATCAATACTCCATATTAAATCTAAATTGGCATCTTCAATATCTGATTCAAATTCGGTTAAATCAATATCCACAGTATTTCTTTTAACCACGAAGTTATCACACGATTCTAAAATCATAGGTCTATTGTTTTTAATTTCGAAGGCATCCTGTATAATTTTCCAACCACTATAATCATTGTCCAAATCAGTAATATTTACTCTTAGGTCATAATACCCAAGTTCGGTGTTATTGGTAGAATTATATATAAATTCCCAATGATCATTCTTATACGTTATATTATTTAAGGAAATCCAATTGCCGGTAGGGGATTTATATTGGACTTTACAATTTAATAAATTCTCATCATTTTCGATATCAGAACAATTTATATTGATATATGTTGATTTTGTTCTAAAAATATTATCTTTGGTAAAATTAATATCAAATACAAGTGGTATGTTATTTAACACCATTAATGATTGATTTAAATATTTCCACTCGGATGATGCGTTGACATTATCAATAAATTTAACACGGAAATCGTATAATCCTAAGGTTGTTATTTTTGTGGTAATAATTTCAATTTTCCAACAACAATAAAGATTAGAATATATCCCAGAAAGATCTATCCATTTCTTTTCATTATTATGTTTATACTGTACATACAATTTTAACATCGATTCTGGTGTCTCATAATCAGTACCATTAATATATAAAAATACTGAGTTAGTTCTATAAATTGAGCTTTTTGATAGTTTAATATCTATAACTTCTGGATTAATGTTGAGGATTAGTAATGAATCGTTTAAAAATAACCATTTACTAGAATTTTGATCAGTATCATTTAACCTAACTCTAAAGTCATAAAAACCAAAAAGTGCATCAAAAGGAACAAATAAGGTAAATTTCCATTTATCATTAGCATAAATTGGGGTATTTAGATATGAAACATTCCATACATGGTCATTGGGATCTCTATATAATAATTCCACAGTTAGATTAAATTCTGGATCTTCAACATCTGTTCCATTTATCCAAATAGTTACAGAATCACCTAATCGTGCTTTATTGGTTGATAATAATAAATTTTTTATTAAAGGAATATTATTTAGTACACTCAATGACTCTCTTAAATAAAACCAACTGGAATTATAAAATTCTTTATTTCTAAATCTGACTCTAAAATCGTATATTCCGAGTGTAGCATTTTTTGGTGGTGTAAATCTAACTTCCCATCGAAAATTCTTATATATGGGTTTTAAGAACCAGGTATTATTCCAGGATAATTCATTTTGGTCTCGATATTCAAAATAAGGAGTTAGCTCAATTTCAAGGTTTTCATTATCTGAAGCATTAGAATATAAATATATAGAATTAGTTCTGAGTACTTTTGGGTCTGAAATGTCAAGGTCCAAAACAAAAGGTGGAACACTTTGATTAATATTGAATTTAAAGATATAAACATCCCATAACCCACCATTATGAGTTCTATCAAAAGCATTAGGAGTAGTTGGAAAATTAGAAGACCAAGTCCAGCCAGTTATCCAAATATTTTCTTTACTATCTAAAGCGAGGTCTGTGCCATATTCACTATATTTTCCTCCAACATATGTTGAATAATCAAGAGAAGACCCACTATGATTTAGCTTTAGTATAAATCCATCATATTGTCCATTGTATGTTGTATCATAAGCCCAGGATGAATTCGGAAAATCTGAAGATGTGGTAAGACCTGTAAGATATATATTACTTTTATTATCGATTGCAATACCAGAAGGTTCATCTCTGCTTATACCACCAATGTAGGTCGAAAAGTTAAGTGATGATCCTGTTTGATTTAATTTAAGTATGAATACATCTCTATATCCATTTAAGGAATTATCATACGCATTAGTAGAATTAGGAAAATCCGACGATTCAGTAAATCCAGTTACAAAAGCATTTCCAAAATCATCAATGAGAATACCACTTCCCAAGTCAGAATTTGATCCGCCAATGAATGTAGAATAAATAATTGTTGAACCATTTTGATTCAATTTAAGAACAAATACATCAATAACAGAGTTAAATGAGTTGTCAAAAGCCCCATAAGTTGTAGGAAAGTTCGCAGAAGTAGTAAATCCCGTAACGTATGCATTTCCTGTAGAATCAATTACAATATCTATGCCATAATCCCGACCATTACCCGGAATAAATGTTGAATATATTAGTGCTGACCCATTTGAGTTTAATTTTAAAACAAAAGCATCATCACCCACATAAGTTTTATTAAAGGCATTAAGTGTAGCTGGAAATCCTGGTGAAGATGTATTTCCCGTTATATATGCTTGCCCCATAGAATCTACAGCTATTCCACCACACCCATCAAGACCCTTCCCACCGATATAAGTTGAATATATCAATTTTGAACCGTTTTTATTTAATTTAAGAACATATATATCGGAAACTCCACCAAAAGATGAATCAAAAGATCCATTTGTTATTGGAAAATCATTCGAATACGTACTCCCAATAACATAAGCGCTCCCATTATTATCCACCATTAAAGCACTTCCCGAATCATATTCCGAGCCGCCAATATAAGTTGAATACAACAATTTTGAACCAGTTAGATCCATTTTAAATACATAACTATCGCCATTTCCGCTTTGAGAATTATTTACCACACCAGTTGTATTAGGAAAATCCATTGAACCAGTCATTCCAGTTCCATAAATATTATCATTAATATCTGTTTCAATACTCCATCCCATATCTTCACCACTCCCCCCAAAAAATGATGAATAAATAAGTGGATCAATTATTAAGTCTTTATTAAAATCAACTTTTTCTAATAATTCAAAACCGTATGTATTTTGAGTTATTAATTTGAATTTTCCAATAATTTCTTTTTTACCGAAATCATAATTTTGATAAACAAAAAGATTGGAATCTATAATTTCACCAATATTAGTTATAATCTTTAGATTTCCATAAGGATCGGTTTCCATATCCTCAATACCTTCATATTTTAATTTAATGTCACTGAGTTCCCCACCCGGATGAACAATAAAATCGTATTTTAATCCTTTAAAAGTGTTATAATATTTTAGATCAATATTATCATATAAATTTTTATAAATAATCTCTTGAAAATTGGGTACATTTGTCAACCATTTTGATGTTTCATTACCATAAAAATAGTTGGATTTATGATTTAATAATCCTCTGCCCATTGGAATAATATTATTAGAGTTTTCGAAGGTTAATTGAATTACCACACCTTTTTGTGGTTCTGATTTAATGATTGTATTTTTAAAATGAGAATGTGGAGAATTCAATATACTATTTGGATCTCTTTTTTCTTTCTGCTCATTAAAAATTTGAAACACAACTGCATTATTTAAAAACCAAATTCCCTTATTTTGAATATAAAATCTTACTTCATTATTTTCCTCTTGACCATAATTTTCAGTAAAAAATCCATCATTTTGATTAAAAATGTTTGCAATGTAGCTATATTCCATTTGCCTATGATTTGAATAATTTATAGTCTCTTTAGATTTTATTATTGAATTACTTGTTGAATTTGATACGACAATTAATCCATTTTCTATTGATATTATGAAAATAATGATTACTATGAGATTTGAATAATGTTTTATTTTCACCTCGATTAAATCGCCTCCACAATTCTAGTAAGATAATAATTGTTTATAGAAATTCAAATTATTTATTATTATTGGTTTTTAATTCTTATTTAGAGTATAACATATTCTATTCTAAATATTAATGATTATAATAAAATATATTATTTAATTGGAACACTTATTAAATTGATTTAAAAAGTTCTCTACCACCTCATTTGCCAAGTTACTCAGATTCATCTGATCACTTTAGCTACACCCTAAATCTGAAATCTCTGAGCTTTGTTGGCATCCCGCCGAACCACTGTCCCTATAGGTACACACCAGTCTTCTGTGCTCATTGCGCATGCGCTTGAATAAACACAGCTGGAAACAATAGAATTAAACATTAATTCTATGTCCTTGATAAATATATCGTGAACCAAAAGTTATTAGAAACATAAATGCAACAATTAACATCATGAAAATTGAAAATTTCTCAATACTCATGTTTTTTGAAATTCCCAATGATAATTGTATAAATATTGGTATGGACAGAGCTATTATTATTAGGATAGCTCCATAACTAAAACATCTTTTAGAAATAATTCGATTTTCAATTTCTTTATTTATTGTTACATACAATAGAATATTCGAAATCCCTGAGATTAATAAAAGTGGAATAAAAATAAAGCCTATTGTCCATACAGACATATATTCAAAAAGATCAAAATCAAAAGATCTTGAATTAACAATTATAAAAATAATTATTGCTGCTATAATTATATCAATAATCGAAAATACCAACTGCTTTTTAGAAATAAATACTGTTCCTACTGCTTGTTTTCTTCTTATTTCTTTATGTGTTTTAAATTCAAAATCATCCTTTGAAGTTGACTTAATAAAATCCTGAAATCCTGAAAATAAAATATATCCATATTCTCTTGGTAATTTATACATTAATTCGGATTTGGGTTTTAAATCATATTCTTTTCCAACTAAAAAGCCTACTCCTGCTGCGTAAAATTCACCATGGATCTTTACTAAATTATTAACTTGTTCTATTTGGAGCTCGAATACTGTTGCACCTGCTGTAAGATCGTAGTATATACTAATCAATTTTCCCGTCGTGGGTAATAATTTAACTTTACTAAGTGGATATCCATATTTAATTAATGAACCATCAGAGTCTGTTGTTAGAATTATAAAATTATTATTTTTCAACCATGAAATTATGTATTTCTTGACATCTTTAATTTTTTCATTAGGAATTTCCCAATCTCCAATGGTTCTTGGCATTTATTCACCATCATCTTTCTAAGTTATTTCTAAAATATTTGATTTTCCAAGACTCACCATATTTGTATAACATTTCAAGATATTTAGTTTTTTATTATAAACATGCTTGTTAATCATATTCATCAAAAGAAAAAAAGTAAACAAAAAGAAACGTGTTTCATTCTTACCCCTACCCACTTTCCTTTTGGGATTTAGAAATTAGTTTTTGTTTAGAATTTAGGTTTTAGGCTTTCGAATTTGGCCTAATCCTAAGCTTCAACCCCTTCAGCTTCAGCCATCTTCCTCTCAGCACGTTTAGCATCCAACTCCCTCCTTTTCGCCTCACGCTTCAACCTATCGGCCTTCAAGATCTTCACGGTCTTTTCTATCTCGGCCTTTGAGACCTTCTTCACGATCTCCGACATCTCCTTTGCCTTGTTTGCGAACTTCTCGCCTTCTGCCGCAGAAACCCAAGCCAGCTGCAGCCGGTTCTTGTCTATACCAAGTTTCTCGAGCCTGTCGCAGAGCTTGTTCACGCGTTTCTCGGTCTGGTAGTTGGCGTCTATGTAATGGATTAGGGGATACGCCGCTCGCCACCGTCTGGCTCGCTGCTCGGCAGTCTTTCTTCGAAAGACCACTGGCAAATCTGTAATATCAATTAATTATGCCCCCGAAACCTCGTAAGGTTTCGGCTTCGGTGTTTGTTATACCGCCCAGCCCACACCGCTTCCTCCCTGGCAATTACCCACACCCTAATTACCTGCTCGGAAGCGATTTGAGTTATTATCGACATGAAAAAATCTACATTAAATGAAAAAAAATGAATTGTATTGGAATCCATACTTCAGGTCTATTATTTTGAAAAGGTAATTTAACTATTTCCTGGTGGTTTTTTCTTGCAGTTCTATCACATTTTCTTCCTTTTTCTTACCAGATTTTAATAAACCGGGTTTTAACTTTATAATTGCGAATATCAATAAAAAGACAATAATGATAATGGTAACGATCGAATAGAAAAGAATTGAATTCATAAATTCTCGATTGGATTTTTCAAAATCCTTTTCTTTATCTTTGTCTTCTTCAATTGGATAATCCTCATTATCTAAAGGATTTGTACCATTTTCTATCTCTGCCCCATCATTATATGTATCACCATCTGTATCTGGATTAGCAGCATTAGTATAATAAATTTTAATTTCATCCCCATCTAATAATCCATCATTATCCGTATCTGAGTTTCTTGGATGAGTATTATTTAGATATTCTTCAAAATTAGTTAAATTATCATTATCTAGATCTATTTTTGCATCTGTTGAATTTGTAACATTAAAACCATGTTTTCGTTCCCATTCATCAGGTATTTCATCATTATCTCTATCTCTTTTATATCCAATATTTGGAGTTGCATTAACTTCATTACTTCTTTTTGATTCTCCAATAGAATTTAAAGCAGTAATATAATAATAATATGATTGTCCATTAATAACTTCTGTATCATTGTAAATTAGTATTTCTTTATTAACAGAGGCAAAAGAAGTAACATTTTCAGGCTCCAAGCCCTTATATAATTCATATTTCATGATATTGGTTCCACCATCATAAATTGGCGTACTCCAATTTAATTGTATATAACCCTTACCTGGAATCGCTTGAAAGCTATGTGGGGCAATTGGAACATTTAATATTATTAACGGGTAATTATCTTTGATTAAATTTTCATCAATGACATATGGAGTATCACCGATTCCATCATTACCAGATTGATTTTGATCAGGTCCTTTTTTTACATCAATGCCTGAATAATCAAACCAGTAATTGCCTCCAGATGGATAACCTGCATCCCATTTATTATTTGAACCGGAATCATGCGCCTGAGAGTATTTACCCATATTGTTCTTTAAATAGTTATGATGCAATTGATTGTATGACGAATCACCACAAGATATTCCATGAAAACTATTGTTTAGAATTTCGTTATATGAAATGATATTGTAATCGCTTGAACTAATAGAAATACCAGATCTAGTGTTATTTGAACATGTATTGTTAAATATTAAATTATTATCTGAATAGCTGATTCTTATCCCATTCTCATTGTTTGAGTGACATATATTGTTTGATATATTGTTAAATTCACAAATTTCTACATTTAAATTAAGAGAAATACCGTCACCATCGTTGAAATTACAAATATTGCCAGTAATATTGTTCTGTTCAAAATTAGAAAATCTTCCCAGAATGATACCCTTTCCATTTGTGCATGAGTTGTTAATGATGTTATTATATTTACCCCATTCAACGAGAAGGCCTGTAGTATTTGTACATATGTTGTTAATAATTGTATTTGATTCACCGGTTAATTTTATGCCTTTCCCATTCATACATGTATTATTTTTAATTGTGTTGAATTTTGATCCAGCTATAGAAATTCCACTACTATTTATACAAATGTTGTTAATGATTTGATTTGATTCAGAATCTTCCAAAGAGATGCCGCTATTTTTTGAACAATTATTATTTTTGATTATATTTAAATTGGAAATTCTTAGGGAAATATCATCACATTCTAATAAAGTGTTGTTAATGAGGGTGTTTTTCGATGAAGAATAGAGTTTAATTCCTTCGCCCCATTGAAAACTTTTTGAGCAGAAATTATTAGCAAGAATATTATGTGATGATTTAGATAATACAATACCACGAAAACTTTGATTCAAGCAGACATTATTTTTGATTGTATTATTTGAAGAATCTCCAAGATAAATAGAAGTATGTTTATTTTCGGAGCAGATATTTTTTTCAAGCTTATTATACGATGAATTATCGAGATTGATAGCCTCGTTGTTGTTAAAGCAAATATTATTCTCTAACGTATTATACCTAGAATCAATCAATAAAATACCATAAGAATGATTAAAGCAGTTATTATTAGATAAAATATTATTATCAGAATCTTCTAAATAAATTCCATGATAATTGGAAAATATTCTATTATTTTCTATAGCTCCATTTTTTACATTTTCAAGGTATATCCCATTATTGTTTTGATGGTTGTTTTTTCCATTAAATATAATGCAGTTTCTTATTACAAAATAGGCATTAGTATTTTTAATCCATATACCATGGTAATCCTCGGCTTCAATAGACCAATTTTCTATTAAAAAGGGATTATTTTCTGATCCATCTCCTTTTACTACACCATTTGTTGAATTGAATTGGTTATTTCCATCTATGTTGATTGTATTATGGTCACTCAAAGAAGATTCATCAATTAAATCTGCTGTAGTATCGTATATCAGAAATTTTGTAACAATAAGAAATATAATTATTAATATTGATATTTTCTTTTTCACCAATTTCATAAAATAAGAATATGGTTATGTATTTAAAAATTATTCTAATTCATGAGCATACTTGATATACAAAATTTAATAATATATCAGTTAGGTGCATCGTAATCCATACTTCAGGTCTTAAAACTTTATCTTCCTCGTTCGGTAATAAACAAGCCTCACTGGGAAAGTAAAGTTTTGGATTAAAATTGTTTATTAATTTAAAACATCCGACCTGAAGTTTTGATTTTAATCGATCTTTATTATATTGCATCCAACCAGACATTTTTTTCTCATCACCTCTGGTGATAAAAAATGTCTTCTGATATGTATGATCTGAATTATAGATTGCACGATAGTGATGCACTTGATTTTGAACGAAAGGCGATATTGTATAACAAGTCCGACCTGAACAAGTTAGTTATTCCTGGAACTGAAAAGTTAAACCATTTTATTTCTAAAGCGATCATGTTCAATATATTGAGCGAGTTGAACCATAATATTGTGAGTGAATGCAATATTATTGGTGTGGGTCGAATAGATCTGTATGATATTTCTACTCGAACAGTATATGAATTTGAAAATTCACATTCACCGAAATATCGCAGAGAAGCTAACGAGAAATATGTTCAAGCTGGTGTTGAAGTGATCGTGATCGATCTAAATATTCTCCCAGATGATATATTTCAGAGATATATGAAGCTGAGGGAGTATGTTATTCCGGATTGATCTTCAATTTCTTCATCTATAATATTTTTTAATCTTTTGTCTGTCTGCGGTGGACAATGGTGGGTATAACCCAAGTCTGACAGTTTACTTTAAAAGGAGTTCTTAGTTACGAATGATTATGACACAACAAACGCAACTAAGAACAATAGACCTGACGCCGAACGATAATATATCCTTTCCTATTGGAACGATACTTACCGTTCAGGA
>JAEHCK010000171.1 GCA_020696345.1 Thermoplasmata archaeon
GAAGGCTCTACTATTGAGCTAACTGGCCTTAATTTTTTTGGCGCCTATGACCGGAATCGAACCGGCTACTCATACGTGACAAGCATACGAAGTTCACCACCTACTTCCACATAGGCTAAAATTTGGTAGCGGTAGGGGGATTTGAACCCCCGAGCTGGTAAGAGCGCTGGGTTATGAGCCCAGTGAGATGTCCCGGCTTCTCGATACCGCATCAAAATGGTGGGCGAGCAAGGAATCGAACCTCCACGAAGATCCACCTGCATTTTTTACTTCGACTGGTTTACAGCCAGCTTACGGAAACTCGCCCAATTTGGGGTGAAAGTGAGGATCGAACTCAATCACAGAGGCCACAACTCTGTCGCTTTCTCCGACAAGCGTGCTTTCACCATAAAGCGTCGGACGAGCAAGAATCGAACTTGCGATTTCGTGATCCCAGGTCACGCGCCATCCCACTTGGCTACCGTCCGGTGTATTATAATGAATCAAATTTAACATTTTTAATCATTTTCATTCACTATAATGTATAATTTGGCACCACCGTAACGAGTTGAACGCTAAAGTCACAAGGTTTGGAGCCTTGCTCAAGTCCCTCTTGAATGAAGACACGGTGGCACATTTTCAAAGAGCAAAAAAAATCCCGTTCACCTTTTTTGCGAGGTAAACGGGATTTTTATAATTCGTAAGTTTACCTTATTAGTGGACCCATATCATGATTAATAGATTCCGGCCATTCATTGGAAGATTTTACCGCTGACTCTGGATAGAGCATTGTGTTGCCTTTTGAATTTATTATTAGTTTGTAATACATTGAAAGTAAACTCCTTTTTTTAAAATCTAAGGAAACATTTAGATGGTGAATTTTGCTTGAGAACCTTAGATTTTATTGGCTTCGGTTTTATTTATATATTTTTTATTTTTAAATCACTAAACTAAGTATCAGGTCTTCCGAAAGAGCTAGCGAAAATAGTTTTATCTGGTCCTTATAAGTTAGTGTTATTAAAAATTATTAACTTAAAAGCATTATCTCATATTATTTTACGTTTGTCAACAAAATCTTTCAAGTTTTTTTCTTTTTTAAATCTCTTGTGTGCCAATAATGGAAATATACAACATTTTTAATATCATTAACTGGCCAAACACGTTCCTTTATCTTATCATGATTTTCGGAAAGAATAAAGAAAAGAATAAAAATACCAATAATAATAATAGCCAAGATAATTCCTAATACAATCACAAATGTACTTTCAAACATTTTAATTTTCCTTTAAATGAACCAGTTTTTAACATTTATTAATGACCACTGCGCTCAGAAGTAGTTACAGGGCCGGTCTCCTTTTTAATTAACTCATTATTTTTTAAACCATTATCATCTGTTTTTTGTTCCTTAGACATTTTTTCATATTTTTGGTCTCCGTCTTCGTCAATCAAAGTTACACGGTCCTCTCCTGAATCATAAGATATTTTATACGGATGTTCGGCAATAAAATATTTTATGGCCCATTCTTCCAGCTTGCCTTTCCCTATTTCACTAAATTTAACTATGTCATTTTTGAAAATAGTAAATTTTTCAAATTCTTTACCGGCATATTCAGGTTTTAGTTTATAGAATTCAACCACTCTTTGTTGGACTTCCTGCCACTCGTATTTTGCAAAATATTGCTTCGCAACCCACTCCACTTTAAATAACATCTGATCCGGTTTTTCTTCATCGTCGGACTCCTCCGGCGCGGCAAATTTGTAATATAATACAAAATTTTCATTAAAAACATACTGTGTAGAAGGCATCGGCCATCCATCCACATTAATTTCAGTTTCCATGACAATAATATCACCGGGTCTTGCTGTATAAACTTTCATGTCAGCTTTTGTTTCAATAAAATTCAATTTTCTCTCAACTGAACGGCCATTAAGAACCAATTCGAAAATTACTGTTTGGTCATTGATGATATCAAGACCATTTTTAATACCGCCTGCATCCTCATTAAATCCCTCCGGAACACCAAATGAAGGACCTTCTATATCAATATCATAAAGTAAAAGACTTGGTTCAGTCTTACTTATGGTTTTATAAATCGCGATGGACGGATATTTTACTCGCGCGCCATCTTTATCCAGGCGATACATCTCAATCCAATCCGGATTTTTATCATCGTTAATATCTATTGATTCGAAAAGCAAATCAAATTTTTCCAATACCTCAATTGTTTCCTTGGTATTATCCTTTTGTGGATAATCAGGATTATCTCTCGTAACAAGAAACTCATAATCCTTTAAGACAAAGGTATCGGTAATCTTATTGGCCTCTTTATTCCTGGTTTCAGTAACATACTTAGGCTCAAATTTAGTTTTTTCTTCGAGATTAAATCCAAGATATCTTAGCGCCAAATCATTATGAATATCTTCATTAGATTCAATTGTTTTTTTGTCAAAACCTTCTTTTTCAAGAAATTCTTTATACTTATTTAACCGATTATAACGGCTTTCAATTATTTTAAACTTCGCCAGACGGCGCAATTGTTTATCTCTTATATCTAAATCATTGATATACTTAACAATAGGAGCCTTGTTACGTGGGTCAAGAATTTCTTCAAGGGCCATTGCTGAGTCATGTAACTTTTTAGCTTTAATTTTTGATTCTATAGCGTTGTAATCAATCTTATACACCATTTTACCGTCAATAGCTTCTATCATTTTCAAATTTTGATCTTCATCTTTCTCAACAAAACGCAGGCGCACTCCATGCTGCGCGAAAGTCTCTGCCTGTTCCTGGGTCAGATTTTTTTCATTAACAAAAATTCTTTCCATCTGATAAATTTGACCTTTACATGCGGATAAAAAGAGAATAATCAATCCAACGGCTAAAATCTTTGAGAATTTATTTGTTTTCATGTCTGCTTACCTCCTTAATTAGTTGTTTCATATAAAAATCATCCGGGTTAATTATCATGTCCATCTCTAAGTCTTTGCCGCGGAACGTATCATAGGTAAGTACTTGCGGTAAAGACAAAAGACCATTACTCCAAAATGAATAAAACTGTTTTAAAAGATTATAATCATTCGTGGTATTCCAACCTCGGATTTTTGCATATTGGCGAGCAATCGGTAGAAAAGTTCTTATAGCATCTTTAATTTCCTGGATGCTTTTTCCTTCCTTGGATTTAGCTTCGTCTTTAGCTTTCTGTCTTTTTGTTCTATTTATTGCTTCTTTATAAACATCTTCAATCACTCCGCGATATTTATTTAATTGCTTTCTTGTCTCGACATGACCATTTAAATGAGAAAAAGCGAAATCTGTATTAAGTTGCAAGTAGAGCGAACCGTGTTTATTATAAAGTTCATCGCCGACACAACCGAAAAAAATCGGATGTAAATATAGTTCCGGCATAAAACGATCAATTATTGACCGGCCCATATCTTTTTTTACTTTTGCGGCCATCGGTATATACTTATTTACCGCATCTTCATCAAAAAAGACACTGTGAACACCGCCTTTTTCAATAATCATTTCCCGGCGGGCCCTATCAGCATCAAAATTAAAAATAATCTTACCGTTTTTATTAAGTCCCCTTAAATAGCCGTGAAATAAATATTTAAAACCGGAATTATATCGCTCTGAAAAAGAAGTTTGAATTTCAAGATCAAAATAAGTACCGCCGATCAAATTCTGTAAATATGAGTTATTGTGGACCATTTCATGTAGAACAACATCATTATACTGAAAATAGTCAAAAATTAATGTTGACGGGTCATAATAAACGATATCTGCCTCTAAAAGACACATACCAAGAATAAAACCCCTATTTACCTGCATTGACTGAATAAATACTTGCTTAGGTGCAAAATCCGCAAAAGTAAATTTTGGCGCTAAAAAGAGCAATTCATCCGCGGAAATCGGACCGCTAAGGGTCTTCATTTGCTCTTCAAGAGATTCGCTTTCGCCTAAAATTTCATTTTCTCGGAAATTTGCTTCAATGATCTTTACCTGTTTTTTTCTAAGGTCGGCGTATTTATCATAAGTCAAATATTCCGCTCCTTCAGCTATATGGTTAGCCCAAGTATATTTCAAATTATCAAAATCTTCCTGTGAAATTTCTACTTCCCTAATTCCCTTCATTTGTATAATTTTTCCATTTTTCCAGGAATAATCACCTAAAGTAATTTCAAATCTTTCAAAATCTTGAAAATCATCTCGATTAACAATAACCTGAAATTTAATTCCTTGACCCCCAATATAATACGGATGTTCATTACTGTATCTGTTTGTCATGTACTCAAACAACTTTAAAGAATGCCTTAACTTATCAATAGGCTTGGCGTCCGGACCGGGCTTAGGAAATTTTGCGATAATGTCCTTCATATACTGCGGTAACCTATTTTCATCGAAAGAATCCATATCTTTTTTTGTATAAATATACACAAGCATTGAAGGGTCGTAGTCCGCTTGGGTCATTTGAGCTTGGGTCATTTGAGGTACTTCGGGCGGTTCAGGCGCTTGATTAGCTTGAACTGTTTTACTGTTTATAAAAAAAAGAAATAAACCCAGGATAATTGTTACTAATATATATGATTTTCGCATTTTATTCTCCTATATTGTTTTATTATAATTCAATTATTTTCATAAATTCAATACAATCATAAGCGCTTTCTCCCTTATTATATTTAGTTAAAATATTTCTCTGTATAGTATTTTTTCCGGTTAATCCAGAAATTTTTATTTAATTTTTTTTCAGCTTCTTGAATCCAATATTCAGCTTCATTGATCCAGATTTTTTTATTATCATCATGATAATCAGAAGAATATTTTGCTTTTTCAACATAAATACTTGCGATTAAAATATAATCCTCAACCGGAATAATATCAAATTCATTCTTTTCTCCATACCAATTATCATTCCAATTCCAATCAACCTCAGCATTTGGATGAACGGAGGTTTTATGTTTCAACCAGCAAAGATGATGTTTTGGTGATCTAATTTCAATAATTTCTTCACAAGGTAAATCCCTGGTTGCTGTGAATGTATTCGTTTTATTATCCCAAGTGCAATTCCAGTTTTTAAACCAACTTATTAATTTCTCTTTTTTTGTCATAGTAATACCGTTGTTATTCTATTTTTAGATTTTGAGTACACAACTCTAATATTTTTATTTTTGATAAACATTGTATGAATTTCTTGGTCACCATTGTTATCCGTTCCACAGTCCGGTTCCCCAATAAACGGCCTTAATGACTTATTCATACGGTCATAAAAGTCCCTGGCAATTTCTATATTATACCGTTCCTTTAAACGTTGTTTTACATGTTCAAAACTATAATTTTCATCTTTTATTGTTTTCATAATTCAAATAATAAATTCCATTTATTATCAATTTCATCTAACCAATCTTCACGGAAACCATAACCTCTGCCGCCAAATAATTTATATGATGGCAATAAATATTTTCCCTGCCAATTACCTTCGAATTGCCGTGCGATTTTAAATTCTTTGTCAAGATACCTACTCATATAATTAGTAAAACCACCGGAATTATCCGGCCCCGGACCAATCACCCTCACAGTTTCATTTATGGAAAATTTAAATTTCATTTTAATAAATTCGTAAAGTAAAAAACGGATACCTGGTTGATTCATGATAGTGCATACCGACCGATTCAAGTATGACATTCAATGCCGAGAATGTAGATGTATTTTCTGATGCTCTTTCAAGTAAAGATGTTCGCATTGGCCATGGCTGTTGCCAACCCGGACAAGTGAGAAATTTTTTCAAATCTCCTCTTTTACCTCTGATAACATCTCCATTACATTGTCTTTGACAACGATTACAATCATGTGTTTTAATAATGACTTTTCTCATTTAACCCTCCAGGACGCTTAATTTTTCTCCCAACAACTTGATTTCATCAAATGGTAAATATGTATTTTCAATTAATAATGGTTCAATAATAGATAATAATTTTTTAACCAACGGCCTGGGAATCGTACCTTTCGGAACGCCTTTATTTCCCGCTGCATTTCGTTTCAAATGCATATTGAAAACATATGATTCATTCTGTTCAACCTCTTTAAATTGCCGGCCAGATTTGGTTTTAACAGGTACAGATTTTATATATCGTCGAGCATAAGCCATATATTTATAACCTTTTTTTGTTTTTGTCATGTCTGAAAAAATTAACATACCATATTCACCCAAATTTATGAATGGTTTATTTTTCGGCTGGCTGTAATTTAAGGATATCATTTTTATTCTCCGATGTAAAGTAACATGTTATTATTGGTTTATTGCACAAGTCGCATGATTCATAAAATAGCTGCAATGCTGGTTTTGGTAAATCATTCAACTCCTGACATTTTTTACAATATAACATT
The DNA here is from genome assembly GCA_020696345.1 of Thermoplasmata archaeon. Lineage (GTDB taxonomy): Archaea > Thermoplasmatota > Penumbrarchaeia > JAEHCK01 > JAEHCK01 > JAEHCK01. Next base: position 6,365 of record JAEHCK010000171.1, read on the forward strand.
AGGTTTTCCGTTGTTTTTGTTGGCCGACCCGGACCCTTTTGATTTCTTCATCAATATTTACTTGATTTGAAGCCAGAGCGCAGCCGGTGTGCCATTTAATAGAAGGATCCAGATAGGCCGTGCAAATCTTGTCGCCGTTTTCACATACGGCAACCTTATCACAATCTTCCTGTAGAATTGTAATTTTTTCAAAATGAGCACGTGATCCGGAACCTTTTTGTACTTCTTTAAATAAGGTCTTCGCAAGACACTGTTCAACACAATTTTTGTGTTCATTTTCCATGATTCTCTCCTTTTTATATAGAAATCATTAATTCAATTATATTTTCATTTCTGATTGTGATTAACTTTTTTTACCTTGTATTAGTTTCATAAATAAATCCTAACATAATGTTTTTATGTTGTCAAGTATTTATTTTGTTTACAATTGGTATTTAATATGTTATTATTAATCATAGTTAAATTTTGACACTTTTTCTCCTTTGTGTTGTGTTTTATTTTCTCTCTTTAAAGGTGTCAAATTTGCGGCCCGTTGAAAGTAACAACCAGCCGGCCAGGCTGGCATGGACGGTGCAACTCCTCCGGGCCGCTCCACTGTTTAATAAACCACTGAAAATATACAAATCACTCTATGCGCCCGGAGTTGCGGCTCCTGACGCTTTTTTACGTTAAGCGTGTCTCTATATTCAAGCGCTGATGAACGTTCAAATTCAAGGAGAGCCATATAAACCGTGGCTCTCCGAGAAGTAATAAAAGAAGTAAAGGAAGAAGTAATGACAACATTTTTTACCGCAGATGAACATTATGGCCACACAAACATCATAAAATATTGTGATAGACCATTTAAATATGTTGAAGGTATGGATGATTTTATAATTGAAAATCATAATATGGTTGTCGGTGAAAAAGATACGGTCATCCATGCCGGCGACTTCACACTTGCAAAAAAACCAATTGCTCAAAATTATATCAGAAGATTAAATGGTAAACATATTTTTTTGTCAGGCAGTCATGATTATTGGCTGGGCAAAAAATACGAAGCAAAAATTTTAGAATGGAAAGAAGAAAAACAACAAATTGTCATTTGTCATTATTGTATGAGAACTTGGCAACGATCCCATTATAATAGCTGGCATTTATTTGGACACTCACACGGCACACTGACACCTATTGGAAAATCCTGGGATATCGGTGTTGATAATAATAATTTTTATCCATTATCTTTTGAACAAATTAAAAAAATCATGAAGCACCGGCCGGACAATCCAAACCGGATTAAAAAATAAATTGACAACATAAATTTATATTGTTATAATGAATTTTAAACAATTAATAAAAAGGAATTTTTATAATGGAAGAAAATATTTATGCTGTTGCAGTTAATTTAGAAGATGTTGATTCCGGTCTCATTACATTACAACAAACGTCTTTAATGGCCGTAAACCGATTTGAAGCAATTGGTAAAGCAGTTCATAAATTTTTAATTAATGGAACGTTACTCCATAGTTATAAAGTAACATTGAATTCCGGCAACGGCGAAGACATTTCGGAAATCCTGGATTTATTGGCGGCCGGTTATAAAATAGCAGCGATTAAAAAATATCATGAAATGACCAGTTTAGGATTAAAAGAATCAAAAGAGGCCATTGAAAAAATTCAAGATGAAAATAATATCAACTACCCCGGACTAAGAAGAAGGTAAAAAAATGGAAAACATTGAAATGATGATAGAGTCAATCTGGTCTTTGGTACTTGATGAAGTTACTGATCGGCTGCAAGAAAGAATGGTAAACTTCAATCCGAATGATAAACAAATTACATCAATTGACAAAATAATTGTAAAAGAAATCAAGGAATTACTTGAGCAAATGGCAGAATCTATTGATCTTGATCTTGATGTGTCAGTTGATTTGGTTTGGGATACAATATGTGA
>JAEHCK010000032.1 GCA_020696345.1 Thermoplasmata archaeon
ACTATGCCAGAGACCTCAATATCACCAAGGGAAAAACGTTCAACAATGAGGATCTGACATATATCGCAGACTGTGCGGATTTTTACACATTCTACGCATATAAAGACCAGAAGATCAAAATAGATATGACGGTCGTCAGCGCCAGTCAGCATGACTTTGACCTTTATCTGTTCGCAGCCAAGGATGCAGCTTCCTGGGTTGCAGAGAGTACAACCAAAACTGCGAACGAGCAGATCATATATTACAGTCCCGGTAACCGGACATACTATCTCCGAGTGGCTGTAAAGAATGAGGGTGTGAACATTCCGACGAATCCCGGGCAATATTCTTTGACCTTCGAAGGCAATATTCCTCCAAAATGGAACAATAGTTTTCCTGATAAATTTGTAATGGATGAGGATGATCCACCATATTTTATTGACATTCAACAAGCTTTTTACGAGTTAAATTCCGGAAACATAATCGATATCTCATTAGCAAAAAATAAAATAGACGCTATCTGGAAGACCGTAGGTGAGATGATATCATTGACGAATGCAACTGTCAAGTTTCTCAATGACCTGTCTATTAGGATCCTTCCAAAACCTGACAAATTTGGTGTGGAACATTTCTATGTTCGGGCAACAGATAATGCCTCGGAGAATTACACAATTAGGGATATGACCATAATGATCAACCCTGTTAATGACCCGCCTGTTTTGAACGGTACAGACAAGTGGATATTTGACCCGCAACTCATACCCGGAGATGGCGGGGCCTCGATCACGGGTGTAGAAGGTAATATGTTCGAGTGCACGGTGACCGCCTACGACCCGCTCGATCCGGGAGATTCATTCACCTATGAGGAAAATACAGACATGTTTGAGATCAACCCCGATACCGGAGAAATATCTTTTAGACAAACATATCATTATACAGGTAATAACTTGGTAGAAATTACCGTTCGTGATAACGGTACACCACAGGAAGAGACTATGCGTGAGTTCGAATTTATCTTCGAGGGCGGCCTCGACCATCCTGAGACAGAACTCGAGAGCCCCAGAAATAAAGGTATAGAATTTACTCTGAGACCAACATTTAAATGGACCCAGGTAAGAGATGACTTTCTTGATATGAAGATAAACTACGATCTCTTTTTATCTACTAATAAGGATCTGGTACAGAATCACGATAAAAGTACACTGAATGCAAGTTATTATAACATTACAGAGGAAACGATTGTACATCAATTGGATACTGATCTGAATGATCTGACAAGATATTATTGGACGGTGTTACCTAATGATGGATTACAAATGGGCGAATGTAGATCCGGTGTTTTCTCATTCGATGTCAATATAAATATCAAACGACCAAAAATTAAAATTATCTCACCGCAAATGAACCAGAGCCTGGATACGGCTTCCGTGACATTACGATGGGATATCACATATACCGGAACCGATCCTGTGAAATATGATGTATATTTTACTACTAGCCTCGAGGAGATGGTTGACCCGATCCTGGAACCCATGCAGGATGGTAAAGCGATCACCACAAAATCATATGAAGTTGATAAATTACCTTTTGAACGCTTTTATTTTTGGCGAGTGGTTCCGTTTACCGATAAGGTGCGGGCCATAGACTCGGAGATCTGGATCTTCCATATAACCGAAAATGTCCCGAAAATTACCGAACCTCGTCCGGCAAACAATTCCATACTGTTACCAGTTGATTCTTTGAAGCTCGGCTGGAAGATCAATTACACCCAACCTGCAAAAGTATCATGTGAATTGTTCTGGGGCACTTCGCCGGAATTCGATCTTGAAAATGGGATATTAATAGAAAATATCAAAGACGACGAAAGATCATATGTCATCTCTGGACTCAAAAAAAATAGGTACTATTGGAAGGTAATACCGTGGTCGGACGGCTTACGTGGTGCCGAGTCAAAGACATGGACATTTGCAATTGAAGAGATCGATGTGCCTAAAACGGTACTGATCGAGCCTGTGAATACAACAATATATACTACCGAAGTGGTCTTGAGGTGGAATGTATTTTTCAAGGATGATTTTGATAATTCCAAGATCTCTTACGATATACGATTAGACAATTCTACCAGCAATTTAACTGAAATGAAGATCATCAAAAGCAATTATAAACAGACATTTTATAGTCCAATGTTAGTTTTTGAAGAAAATCTGACCTATTACTGGCATGTCACACCCCATGTTGAACTTGACGACGGCTCGAAGATCACGGGTATTTGCAGTTCCGGAGTTGTGAGTTTTGTGTTCGGAGTTGCAGGTAGGGTTTTCGACCTAACTTTAAAATTGGATACACATAAAATAACACTTAAACCCGATTCGAAAGAGGTTGTCTATTTCACAGTGAAAAATAAGGGTAATACTATAACTACGGTTGATATCACCGCAGCTTCAAATGGTCAAGGTAACGTTAATCCAAGCTTGGAGTTTAAAATGGTTTCACTTGATCCGGATGAAAGCAGGAATCTATCATTAACGATCATTGCCCTTACAAATGCTGAATTGCGTGAGTATACCGTGACCATTGAAGCAGTAGTACAAGAGTCGACCGTAATAAAGGCAAAGGATACATTAATTGTTAATGTGAGTACAAGCGGAGGGGAAAAAGATCTTGGTTCTGATAATAGTGCTGGGAACAACTATATGATCATAATTGCAATTGTGGTAATTGTGATCATATTTCTGATAGTGCTGTTTTTAGTATTAAAGAAAAAGAGATCATCGAAGCAGGAGGAGGACGCTACCAAAAGTGAGGGTGTTGGAATTTCAAAGGCACCATTGATCACGTCCACACCAACCACGCCATCTCTATCTACAGCTCCAATACCATTATCGCCTATAAAACCGATTACACCAATAACACAAACCCAGGTACGTGTAACACCGGCCCAGGTTACTCCGGTCCAAGTTACTCCCGTTCAAGTTACACAGGTTCAGCCTTTATCTTTGTCACTACCTGCCGCTGGTGCTGTTGTCCAACCCGGGCCTGCGCCCGTAACCACCACACCAAAACCAACACCGGCAACGGCAACTGCAATACCTGCACCTGCACACTCTGCACACACAATGCCTGCTAAAGCACTAACGGCAGTTCAAGCTCAACCTGTTAAAGCTACGGCGGCACCTTTACCCAAATAAAAGTGATTAAAACTTTTAAAATTTTACTTTTGAAATTTTACTTTAAAAAATTGCCTCAACCATTATTTTTTTGACGAAGCAATTTTTTTATTGAACTTCTTCACCTTCAACTTTTGATATTTCATTCTCAGCTTCACATAATCGGACAATTCAACGGTCACCAGCCCCAATGCGATCATCGTCACCACACCCATTAATAACCCGGTAAACAACCTTAAAACATTATTGCTTTCATAGCTGGTGATCAATTGTAAACCACCGTCCAGGCCAATGGGTATGATGCCTAATAACAATATCCACCACTTGAGATCGATCACTACAAAAGTAACGATCGCCGCACCTATGGCCAATCCGAGGAAAATGCCAAAACATCGTGTACAATACGGCATCTGGTTCGAATTGATGATCAACGATCGAGATTCTTTCATGTGACACATCCTATCTCCTGAATGGTAAACCACCCTTGCAAACGGATTTTGAATGGATTCAATGTCATCGAAATGTTCTTCTAGCCCCACATAACCCAGATTTCCAAAATGGATCGTATCTGTAGGTTCAAGGGCTGGGGCCAAAAGCAAAATGAGTGCCCAGGTTATACATACAATATAAAGGATAAAATTTATCTTAAAAAACCCAAACATGGGCAAGGGTGCTTGTTGGCCTAACATAAAATACACAATTACCTTTCTGTCAGTATTGAGAAGTTTGCGCACCTGTAGGACTTGTACTTGTAGGTTTTGAATATGTTGGGTAGCTGGTTGGCGTTGGTTGGGTTGGTTGGGTTGGTTGTGGTTGAGTTGGATACTGTGAAGTTTCTGGGCGGTAGCTGTAGTCCCGGCCAGATTGCGTATGATCTGTAGCTGCATCTATATTTACATACCCTTCTCGTGGTGGGCTCGTCTGGCTTGGCTGGCCTTGATAATACTCATTTGATCGGTATTGGTTTTGAGCCTGGGGTTGAGGTTGAGCCTGAGCCTGGGTTGGTGTCGGATAGGGTTGATATTGCTGCTGTTGTTGTGTTTGTGCTTGTGTTTGTGTAGGTATAGGTATAGGTATACTTGCAGGTGCAGCTTGTACGGATGGGGTTGTGTATGGGTATGGCGGCGGGGTAGAGGCGGAGGCGGAGAGGGAGGCGGGTGCGGTGGTTGAGGTTGAGAATCTATCATAAGCTGCATACCTCGTCTGCCTCTTCTTTTTTGAATTTGAAATTACCATCCCGGTAATAATTAACGCAATAAAAACAACGGTCATCACAATAAATATTATGGTCCAATTGGAAGCTTCATCTTCATTATCCCCACCCGAAACTGCGATATTTGGATATTTATTTTTCATATCTTCTCTTCCCTGGGTCTTAAAGGTTGTCACATCATCATAAGATAAGGATTCCATTCGTGACTGCTCATCAGATGATGATAGGCTGCTTGTGGAGGGATAAAAAGAGTCGCCAGAGTCGTCTTCCGAGGGCTTTAAAGAAACAATGTTACCCTCATCCTCGGAGTAGTAATTGGTAGATCCCGCAGTAGTTTCAATTGGGTTGTCCAAGGATTCTGCATCGAAATCATCAGGAGAGGGGGTTTCGTCCATGCCGGGTATGGAAAATGATGGCATAATGGATGAAGAAGACGATTCCTCATATTCATAAGTCCCATTGGAATAACCATCAGAGTCATCATCCATAAAGCCGTAATCGTTGTACCAGTAATTCTCATCAGGCTCGATGATTATGCATTCGGAACTTATACCATTAGCCAGAGTTAAGGATTTTATGCCGGAATTAGAGAAATAATATCTGACCGTCACAGGGCCGTAAGTGTCTGGTGTTGAGATCTCATTGCTGAAGTCTATCTCATCATCCATGGACGTAGAGGGGTAATCAGGAGAAACCATGGACATTGAATAAGATAGTTTACCTGTCATTTCGTGTAATGTTTGTGTCATTTTCGAACTTGCGGACCAGGACTCATCGGGCTCGATGGGGAAATTGAAGATGTCCAGCGGCGGGTCGTAGACCACATCATATTTTGCATAGATATTATCAAAATCATATTTCATATCCATGCTAATTGTCCCTTCCCCTTCCATAGATGCGGTTATATCCATATCCATATTGCCATCCATCTTCATTTCAAACATCCCTTTAGCCACTGCCAACTCGTCCACCGTATAGTAAATGCTTCCTGTCAGATCGGCTTTTAGCCAGACATATGCTTTTTGTCTCATTTTCATAGAACTATAACTGTCAAGAGCACTAGTACTTGCTCGGGTGGTGTAGTATTCATCATCATCCCAATCATCATCTTCATAATCCGAATAATCAGGCATTTCTATCTCGAGATCAATATAGATACTCATTGCCATTCCAACATATTGTTCGAAAGAGACCTCATAGCACTTGTATGTGGTACTGCCAATTGTTATTTCCGCGTTATCTTTTATGACTTTTGCAGACTGATAAACGCCAATTTCACCTTTATATTCGAACCTATTGATCTTTGCATCCATCCATTCAAAAGATTTCTTCATGTCCTCGCCCATGTCACTTAGGTCGATAGTTTCTCCCATCGACCACGAATCGCCAACCTTCCAAGTAGGTTTTTGTATGGCATCTTCGGATGTGGTTTCTTTGCTGCTGGGGTAATCGTTTGGGTTTAGAGGATCGGTACCCGCTGCAACTTCCTCACTATTCGTAAACCCATCACCGTCATCGTCGTCATTATCATCAGATACTTCAAATGTCATGCCAGTGCTGCAACCAGCCAAAAAGGCCATTGTAATTATAAAGATCAAAAAACAACTTATTCCTTTGGTTAAATACATTTTACCTTTCCCCATGATCTTATCCTCCTAATCATATCTACTTTAGGATCAAATATTACATATTCCTCATTTAATAATTTTCTCCTATCTATGATTTGTATGTCAATAGCTACAATAACCATAGATAGTTTTGTGGATAATAGACGGTATTGATAGAATATAAATATTATGGTTCAATAATTGAGATTTGTGATCTACCTTCCTAATACTACTTTATTAGTTGGAAAATTTAATGAATGGTGGATAGTGAATTGTGAATGTTGGATGGTCGACCGGTCAGCTAGTCGGCTGGTCGGTTAGTCGGATGGTCAGTTAGTCGGTTAGTCAGATGGTCGACTAGCAACTAGCATCTAGGAACTAGTGACTAATTGACCGATAGACCAGCAGACCGGTAGACTGATAGACCGGCAGACCGATAGACTGGCAGACCGGTAGACCATCTCTCATTACCACTCATTGATTTCCGAATATTAAACTATTAATCCATGAAATAGTGCTAAGGTCTGCACTTACTTGTAGATGTTAGGTAATGTCGAGGGGTAACATTAAAGATAGAAAATGATATTCCCCTCTCCTAGGTATTACGAAAATCGTATTACCAACCTCAAAAACGGGGAGGTTTCTCTCTCTATTTGATATATTAAATGTATTGAACGAGGAGATTATCGGAAATTTAAAAAATAGTTTTAAGGTGATCAAATGGTAGAAGAATGGTTTTTTACAGAAGAGCAAACTATGTTTCGAGAAAGTCTGCGTGAATATCTTGCAAAGCTCATCACTCAAGATGTAATAGAGTACATGGAAGAGAAACGCGAGATCCCGCGCGAAGTTATTAAGGCAATGGCCGAATTCGAATTGTTTTGCCCCACGGTATCAGAGGAATATGGCGGCCCGGGCTTTGATATGGTTACTGCAGGAATAGTAGGTGAAGAGTTGGCACGTGTTGACCCCACAGGGTCAACATGCGTGTATTATCTTGTACCAGCTTCATGGAGCCGGTCGATCTTTTTTTACGGTACCGAAGAGGCGAAGCAGGAGCTGCTGCCTAAAATGACCAAGGGCGAGCTGTTCTGCGGCATTGCCACCACCGAGAGTGACACCGGCTCGGATCTGGGCAATATGGTGACAACCATTAAACCGGATGGTGATGGCTATATCGTAAACGGTCATAAAAATTACATCAGCGGTATCCGCGAGGCTTCCACATACGGCGGTGGTCACGTTACACTAGCACGCCAGGACCTAGATAAAGGTGTGCGTGGTTGTACATTATTTTACCTGCCACTAAAAGATAGTGATGGAATTGAGGTCTCTCTTGACCGCGAAATGGGTCGTGAGGGCATGTCCACTGGTGGGTTTACCATAGATAATGTCACGATCCCCAAGCACTACCTGATCGGCGAGGAGAACAAGGGGTTCTACATTGTCCATGAGGGTTACGAGGCCGCACGTGGTATTATCGCTTGTGTATGTGTTGGTGCGGGACTCAAGTCACTGGAGAATGCAATGGCGTACATTAAACAGCGCAAAGTCTTTGGGACCTCACTGGCTAAATATGAAGGTATTCAATTCCCACTTGCAGAGCATTACACCAAACTCATGATGTGCCGTGACTGGGCATATAAAGCACTTCGTGTGATGGATCAGGAAAAAGAGGGTAAGGCAACCAGGTTCGAGGTTAGTAAACATATTGCAATGGCCAAACTTATGGCTCCGATCTGGTCGTTCGAGGCTATTAACTGGGCCATGCAGGCCCAGGGCGCATTCGGCTATTCGCAGGAATGCAACGACCAAAAAGGGTTACGGGCAATACGCAGTTTTGGCTGGGCCGAAGGCACATCAGAGATCATGAAACTTATCATTGGCCGTGAACTGTTGGGCAAAGAATTTATTGCATATAAATAAAAAACTCCAAATCCAAAAACACAGATCCCAAAAGGAATGGTTTATGGGTCAAGGTAAAAAGCTTGTTTCGGTTAAGTAAATCGGCACCTCAATTTCCGGCTGCAGCCTTCATATGAATCACGATACTAGCTTTATAACCGTTACCTCTCCCTGACCCCTGAATTGTAACCCCCAACCCCTAATTTATATTAATAATAACTCAAAAAGTGATCAATATGAAAATTGTAGTTTGCATTAAGCAAGTACCAGACACAACCGAGATAAAGGTTGACGAGAAAACAGGCACCCTGATCCGGGAAGGCGTGCCGAGTATCATCAATCCATTCGACCAGTTTGCACTGGAGGAGGGTGTACGACTTCGGGAGCTGCTCACCGAGGGTGATGAAAAACCTGAAATAATTGCACTTTCCATGGGCCCGCCGCAGGCACGTACCGAGATCATGAAATGTCTGGCATTGGGTGCGGATCGAGGTGTTCTACTAACCGACCGTGCATTTGCGGGTGCCGATACCTGGGTCACCGCGTTAACATTATCGTTGGCCATTAAGAAATTTGATGATGTAAAACTCGTATTATGCGGTCTTCAAGCCATCGACGGCGACACCGGCCAGGTGGGTCCGGAACTTGCACAATGTCTGAGAATGCCGCAGGTGACATATGTTGATAAGATCGAAGTGGAAGGCAAAACCATCGTTGCACACCGCCAGACGGGTGAGGGGTATGCAGTGATCGAAGCTAAAATGCCGGTATTGTTGACCTTGATAACGCCGTCGGATTTCGTTCCCACCAACCCGCCGTTCTCAAAGATCATGAAGGCAAAACGCAAGCCGTTCGAAGAATGGGACATTACAAAGGTGGAAGGCGACCCGGAAAAACTAGGCCTGAACGGCTCACCAACTCAGGTTTCACGCGTATTTCCGCCGCCCAAGCTGGAGAAGGGTATCATGCTCGAGGGCGAGACAGATGATATTGTCAAACAATTAGTTGACCATCTGGTGAAGGACCATATGATATGAGTTACAGTGGCGATAAATATGATCGAAGTTGATTTAGAAGCTTGTTCAGGCTGCCAAAAATGTTTGAAGGCATGTCCTTTTGCCGTGATCACGATAATAGATAAAAAGGCCCGGATCGGCGATGGGTGCACCATGTGCGGCGCATGTGTCCAGGTCTGTCCCGAGGAGGCAATCACCATCGAGCGCAAGGTGCGCGATGTGGACCTGTCAAAATTCTCCGGTGTCTGGGTGTTTGCCGAGACCTGGGAGAACACAAAATTCCGAAAAGTAACTTTTGAGCTGTTAACCAAAGGCGCCGAGCTGGCATCCGGGGTCGGGCAAGAGCTTTGTGCAGTTCTACTTGGCGATCATGTCGAGCCATTGGTGAAGGAGCTTGCGGCGTATGGTGCGAGTAAAGTATACCTGGCCGAACACGAGCTCTTGGGGCAATACAATACCGATGCATATTCCAGTGTGATCACGGGGTTGATCTCCAAGTATAGCCCAAACATGTTACTATTCCCGGCTACGCACCTTGGCCGTGACTTGGCGCCGCGTGTTGCCGCCACACTGGAGCTTGGTTTGACTGCCGACTGTACCGGGCTTACGATCCAGGATGGGCTTTTATTACAGACGCGTCCTGCGTTTGGCGGTAATATAATGGCCGATATAATTTGCCCATATACCCGCCCGCAGATGGCCAGCGTACGACCGAATGTGATGCCGATGTGTGAGCCTGACGCGAGCAGGACAGCTGTTGTGATCAAAGAAACGGTCTCACTGGACCCAAAAGGGCTTCGGACCAAGATCAGGGAGATGATCAAAACCGATATCGAGAGCACGAAAAAGATCGACGAGGCGGATTGTGTGATCTCGGGGGGACGTGGCATGTGCACGGAGGAGAACTTCAATGTCCTGGATGATCTGGCAAAAGAACTCGACGGTGTAGTGGGTGCATCGCGAATGATCATAGATCTCGGTTGGCGGCCGAAATCCGTCCAGGTAGGCCAGAGCGGGACCACGGTATCACCCGATCTCTATTTTGCCTGCGGAATTTCCGGTGCGATCCAGCACACGGTGGGCATGCGCGGGTCGGATATTATTGTGGCCATCAACAAAGACCCAAATGCACCTATATTCGAGTTTGCAAAGTATGGTTTAGTGGGCGACTGCAATGAGATCATACCGACGTTGATCGAAGAGATACGGCATAGGAAAGCTGAGCGATGAAGCATGGTGTTTAGAGTCTAAGGAGTCGAGGGTCTAAAGAGTCGAGAGTGTGGGAGTTGTAATTAGGGGTTTGGGGTTACAATTAAGGGGTCAGGATGTTGGATATATCGCTGAGATGGCAGGATGTTCTAAATGTCGTTGAGATAACAGGATACTAGACAAAGGTAATAGGTGCATAACAAAAATAAACTAATTTTAAGAATTAGTCTTATTTTTGTTTGAGGGGTAAAAAATTCCATTTGGATTTTTTAGCTCAGAACAATTTATTCTGGTAAATTGGTTAGGCTTGGAATTCTTATATTGATAACTAGATATAAACAGAATTTTAACCTCTGGGAAATAGGTTATAGGTATCTAGCGATGTAAATTGAAAACCTATAACCAATGACCTAACTTCATGACATCTTGATAATTAATCACAAAATAGAACATCCCAACAATGATTTGTAACGTCCAACATCCTAACAATGAAGCGACACGTCCAACATCCTAATAATGAAGCGAAATATACAACATCCCAGTAATTAATCGCTAAATTCCCCATTCCCGTTGATTTATTATTTATTTGAAAAAATGCATTTTCCCTTTTCAATCTATTAAAATATAAAAAATATAATATATATAATAAATCCTTTAACCATGCAAATAAACAACATTAAACCCGGGGGAGATGCAGATTACCGGAGATGAAAGACCAGAGGTTGCCGCTTACAGTGTGGCACTCGAAAGGGCCTGGCTTGACGGGGTCATATCCTATGACGAGGCGAGAATGCTCAGCGCATTGCGGGAACACCTTAATATTACCGATGAAGAGCATTGGACGCTGGAGACAAAGATCAAGTCAAAAGCGCCGGATCCAGGTATAAATGAATATAAAATCGCACTAGAACAGGCATGGGTGGACGGGCTATTGACCGATATTGAGAAGGCCATGCTTGAAAAGCTCAGAATGAAATATAACATTACCCTGGACATTCACCTGCAATTGGAAAAGAAGGTCAAAAATGATCTTGGTATAACTGCAGAGGAGAGTGAAAGCTTCTTTCCTGAGGGATTGTATAAGACCAAACCCCAGGAGTCTCTGGTTGCCGACACTAACCAGGAAGAAGATCTGGAAGCATACTGGATCAATAAAGGAAAGGAGCAATGGTACACCGACCATACAACAAATGAGGCCTGTCTGAAGGCACTCGAATTTTTTGATACAGCCATTAAGATGAATCCGAAAAGTTATATTGCCTGGACATATAAAGGGTGCATCTATAAAAAACTGAATCAAATAGACAATGCGATCGAGTGTTATGATAAGGCCATCTACCTTAAAAAAGATTTTATCGCAAGTTGGTACAATAAGGGCATGCTTCTTGCACAGGGCAGCCTCAACCAGCTTGAAGAGGCTATGAATTGCTTGGATAATGTTCTAAGGATCAACCCGAATAACCAACTGGCACTCCGGGATAGGGAGATACTTTACAATCTAGTCCAATTGACCTCTGATTACGATTCATAAATGGGAATATCTAAGCCTAAGCGAATTTTATATTGTTATCTATGGATGGTTTGCCTCAACTCTCAGAATATATTATAAAAGTATCCCCCGGCTATGTGGGCCAGAGCGGGCTTGCGGTATCACCCAGATTATATTTTGCATGCGGGATCAGCGGCGCGATATTGCATATCGTGGGTAAAAGCAGCGTTGTAACAATTGTACCAATTAATAAGGATCAAAACGTGCAAATATTAGATCTTTCTGACCTTGGCTTACGATCTTTCCTTTACATGTAAACACCTTTCTTACATGTAATTTACATGTATTCAACATCCTTTAATAATCAAATCACGAAATAAGGGTTATATGAATCACGCCGGAGTGAAACCGGCAGAACAGAAAGGAGATGTTGAGCATGGAATTAAAATTGATAGCGGTGTTTGTGATAATAGTAATCGGCTTTGCTGTATTCGCGGCTAATTTACCCCGGGAAGAACAAAAAGGTGAGCACTCAAGAGTGGAAACATCTGAAGAATTGTTTACGTTTTCATCTTTCCAGGAGATAAAGGTGTACTTGAACGCAAATTCACAAGCAAGTTATCGGGAAGAATATAATGACATGAATGGGACTTCAGCAAATAGTGAGGTGAAACTGTCGGTGGTACCGGAAGCGGACGGTGACGGGTCGTCCGACCACTCCACCACGAACGTACAAGTTGAGGGTGTTGACGAGGGCGATATTGTGAAAAATGACGGAAAGTACGCTTACGTAGTATCCCGGAACAAGACCGAGGTATACATATTAGATGTCTATCCCGCCGATCACGCGAAACAAATTGCTAAGATCGAATCAGACTGGTCAATTAACGAGATCTACCTGAACGGTGATAAATTGGTTATCCTCGGGGCAAATAATATGCGTTATTATGGTTATTATGAGAACGGTTATCAATATTCCCGCTATTCGTACACTTTTGTCAGTGTTTATGATATCTCAACAAAGAACAATCCAGTTCTAGACAGGTCCGAACAATTGAACGGGAGTTATGTAAGCTCAAGAATGATCGGGGATCACTTTTATGTGATCGTGAACCAGCCATCGTGGGATGTCAAGCACGAGCGCGACCTGCCTGCACCGCCTTCCAGAATTCATTATATCAATAACACCACGGATAATTACTATTATTTTACTAACATTGCTTCGATAAATGTCCAAATTAAAAATACTGACCTGCAAAATATGGTATTACTCATGGGCTCATCCAATCAAATCTATGTGTCCACCAAAAATATCTATATCACCTGCCAGAGGAACAATCCATATCGGTATTCTCAGTTGGATGTTATGGGCGGACCCTACACCGAGCAAACCTTGGTGCTTAGGATATCCATATCTAAAGGAACAATAAAATATCAAACCTGCGGCACGGTGCCCGGACGGGTATTGAACCGTTTCTCTATGGATGAATACGATGAACATTTTAGGATCGCCACAACCACCGGGCATGTATCCAGGTACGAGGAGGGTACTTCTACGAACCATGTGTTTGTCCTCGATATGGACATGGTTATCGTTGGCAAAGTATCGGGTATCGCCCCAGGTGAACGTATCTACTCGGCAAGGTTCATGGGTAAAAGGTGTTATATCGTCACATTCAAAAAGGTGGACCCATTCTTTGTAATTGATGTAAGCAATCCGAGGAGACCAACAATACTCGGCGAGTTGAAGATCCCAGGATATTCGAATTACCTGCACCCTTATGATGAGAACCATGTTATCGGAATTGGCAAACATACCGTGGAGGCCGAGGAAGGTGGTTTCGCATGGTACCAGGGTGTTAAACTATCCCTATTCGATGTCACCGATGTTAGAAATCCGAAGGAGTTATCCAAATATATCATCGGCGACCGTGGTACAAACTCGGAGGCATTGAACGACCCACACGCGTTCTTATTCAGTAAATCTAAGAATCTTCTGGTAATACCGATACAGTTGGCAAAGGTAGATGAATCCGAGTATCACGGCGGGTCGCCACCGCCCAATGCCTATGGTGAATACATCTGGAACGGCGCTTATGTATTCGATATCACTACCAGCTCGGGGATTCAACTGAACGGTAGAATTACCCACATAGATGAATCCGCGGAACCGGGGTCTGACAAATATTACGGTTATGGACACTACTCGAAGAATATCAGAAGATCGTTCTACATTGATGAAACCCTGTATACAATATCAGATTACATGTTAAAAGCCAATAATCTGAACAATCTAAATGAGATCAATGCATTAGAATTTGAATAATAATTATCATCATTATCTTCTCATGCAGGTTACTAACCAGTGCTATTGTGTAATATAAGTTTGCCCCAGCTCTCGGGATGTATTATAAATGTATCCACCGGCCAGGAGCCTTGACCCTTTTCTGCGTTAGCTACGAACGACATGGAGCCATAGGTTTTGTTGGTCTCATTTTTTAAACTTTAAACTTTTGCATTTTGACTTTTGACTTTTCCAAGAGTAAAAATTCTGATTATATTATGATATATTATTAAAGAATTTTTAGTTCGAGACAATTTGACCTGGCAAATTGGCGCAGTTCCCACATCAACCATTATTAGACCTTCTCACCTCACACTTTCTTTTGTGTGTGTCCACACTTCACACTAGTTATATCCTTGCAAAAAGATCAGATAATAAAAAAAATCGGATTAATCATTCTCAGGTTCTCTATCTACCTTGCCATCCTCTCCTCATCAACAATCTCACCTGCAGGCGGTAAAGCTAATTTTGGGGTATTCATAACTGCAATCTGAGTGTGAGATCGAGGCTGAGATTGTGGTTTCTGAGAGTGTTGATAAGGTCCAGTGGGAACTATAAACCCAGGTGGACGCATGATCGGCATTGTGCGAACCTGTTTAGGTTGTTGAAACGGCATGGACATGGGCATTTGCATGGGCCTAGGCACCATTCCTGGGGGTGGAAAGGTCATGTGGGGTGATGGCATTTGCATTGGTATTGGCATTGTTGTTGGTTTTGTTGTTGGTTGGAGTGCTGATCTTGATAGTACCTGTGCTTTCTCGGATGTGGCACCCTCCACAGGTTTAGCTATTCTCTTTTTCAGGATCAGAAACATTAGCAATAGAACTATCAATATTATTACAACAGCCAAACCAACCGCGGTCAGTAAATAATCATCAGCCTTATTTTGTGATTTTCCTTCTTCATCTCGATGCGGTGTCGAGGATTTATTGGTGGGATCGGAATAATCGTCATTCCCGGGTAACCCGTCAGCACCCAAATATTCATCCAGATTAGTGAACCCGTCTTTATCGAAATCATATTTTCCGTCTATCCTGTTGGGGTCTAACCTGGGATACATCATCTCCCACCAATCGGGCATGCCGTCGTAATCCGAGTCAGTTTCATATGAAATAAAGTTGATCGTGATCTTCTCGGTTGTTTGTTTTCCAACTATATCGGTTACCCTAATAACAATGTCATACTCGCCTTCGGTCACGTCATAGATCCAAGTCCATTCAGAAGTGTTACTGATGTAGCTCCACGTACTGTTCAAGCTGGAATATGTCTCTGTAATGTTATATGTCATGTTACCGATGAGCAATTCGAGCGATGCCACGCCAACATCATCGGCAGCCGTGCCCTGGAAGGCCAATATATTGCCTATTAAAATAGGATCATTTATTTCGAGGATGTCAACCGTAGGATTCTCCGCATCTATGGTGATGAACACACTTGCCCGACCAACATGCCCCAACAAGTCGGTGACATGTACGGTAATATTGTGTGTGCCGCTGGTCAGATCATACGTGGTCCAGTTGACATACGACCAATTGCCATCCAACAAATTCGGTGTAATGTCGATCGATTTGGATATCTCAGCGTCAAAGATAACTTCCAAAGTGCTCAGACCTGTATTATCCGATGCCGTTCCTTGGATCGAGATCTTATCACCCGCCCTAAAGATCGCATTTTCCACAGGCGTTGATATTGCCACCACAGGCGGTGTGCCATCGAGTGTTATTTTAATTATATGGGTACCAAGATTATATGCGGCGTCATAGGCCCTGGCCATAATAGTGTGCACACCCTCTTTCACATTTAATTCACTTGTATTCCATTCATAACTCCAGGCGCCCTTCTTCTGATCCAGTTCAGAAGTTATATTGATAGGTTCGAGATCGTCGAAAATAAGCTCGAGCATAACCACCTCTTTATTATCGATGGCCGAACCTTTTATGGTGATCATATCTCCAAGCCTTTGTATCGAATTATTTCCAGGCTCGATGATTTGCACAACAGGGTTGATTATCTCCAACAGATTGATCTCGATTGAAGTGGTATTTTGGTTATTGGCCACATCAAAGGCTAATATTGTGATCGTATGGTTTCCATCGGTTAGATCTGCGGTATGCAGTTCATACATCCATTTACCCTTAAATAAGCTCGGAGTGATATTTGTGATATTCTCCCGATCACCATCGATTAGGAGTTCAATATTTACTACGCCAACATTATCATTTGCAATCCCTGAGATGGCCAATACCTCGCCAAGTCTAAATACCGACCCGCTGATCGGTTGATCAATGACAATTTCCGGTTCGGTAACATCTAATAAAGTAACATTCAAAGAAGTAATGTAGGTTTGCTTGGTATCACTGGCCCGCATGCGGATATTATGTTCGCCCGGCGCCAGCCCGGCAGTATCCCAGGCAAATTCCCAGGCGCTCCAGGGCGAAGACGAACGCGAATGCAATGTGCCAGTATCTCTATCTCTACCTGTACCACTTATATCTGTGGCGGCGTGCCAAGTATTTTCATTATCGATATCGATCTCCACGCCAGTGAGGTCGAAAGGGCTGAACGCGGTGCCATTGATCATTATCGTACTATCCAAATGCAGTTTCGCATCGTGCATCGGTGCGGTGACCTTTGCGATGAGGGTTCCGTATAGGTCCACGGTGAAATTAACGATCTTCGTGGTTCGTTGTGAGAACTCGTTGGATAGCACCATGTACCATTTATCATCGGTGGGACAGATGATCGAGATGTCATCATCATTATCACCGCTTGCATTGGCCCGTCGATCCACCTCGAAACCATCAAACCAATTGCCGTTCTCATATTCTGTAAAGTTTTCCTGATCGGCGATAAAGAAATCTATATTCCCCGATGTGCCGAACAGATCGTAATGCTCTCTGGTATTGAAATTTATTCCCTGTAAGATATTATGATCCACGCGGTAACTTACATCGATCTTGAATTTATTTGAAACAGCCGCAGGCAAGGTGGCCGATCTTGCCTTTAATTGTTTGGCCGCACTCTGTAGATTGAAGGTATGTGGATAATTGTTATTTGTGACCGAATTGGTAATAACCTGGGTGACCTGCTCATTACCACCAACATCGGGCGGGTCCTCGCCAAGCTTCTCGGAATCGGCACTAGACCAATAGTTTCGAGAGTTTCCAAGTTCGATGGTGCACTCACCTGTATGATCCGAGGTGCCCCAGGTTGTGATCGTTAAAAAATTCGGGTCGTAATAATTCTCGGTTGCCGCCCAGATCTCGGCGCCATCCACGGGCCAACCATTACTATCCAATACGCTTGCAGTAAACGTACAGGTTGGTGTATATCTACTGGTGACCGACCAGGTGTACCCGTCGCCTCTGCAATTCCAGACCGATGATATGTCTTTACCTCCATTGTAATCCTTATCGTGGCTGTACGGTTTATCAATATTGTTCTTGCTATTAGCATCCCAGTGTACCCAGTGTTCGTCCCAGAACTCGTTCCAGACATGGTCTTCGGCAGCGTTTACCGTGCATACCGCGGCAATCAACCCGGCCCGTGCAGCGGCAGCGGCAATATCCTGATGCTCGCCGCAACGGCCCATATGCTCCTGATATATCCTTACCGGTTGAATTGGCCGTTCACCCCCAGGAGGCTCGCTATCGAAGATCATCGAGTCCACGACCCAGGTACTGACAGCTTTCGCCGCATCCCAGACCGTGTTGCATTTCGATAACAGCTCTTTCAACAGCGGATTGGGCTTGTAAGAGGATTTGCTGGTGTTACTGGCATAGGTTACATTTTGGCCGGTGTCATTATGATAGAACAGCCACTCGCGCCAGAACTTGCCGGTTGGCGGCGAGACGCCGTAATTACGGTCGCCAGGCGCCTGGGTCGAATAGTCGTAATCAGGGTCCACATAAGTGGCCAGTTCATCACTCAGTTTGGGGTGGACCACATACCAATAGTAGATATCACGCGGCAGTTCACGGCTCACATTTGTTTTATTCTTGTAACTTATCGTGGTGTAATCAGTTTTCTCTACAATATCTGCATATGGTAGGTACTGGTCGTTCTGATAGATATACTTCGCATTATCGGTAAAGATCTGTGGGAGCGTGTATTGATGCCTCAACGACTCCACGGAGGTATGTGCTATAGAAAATGCGATCTCGTCGACGTATTTGGGGTCGGGTGCGTTGATGATCAGATTTGCAAATTTTATTTGATCGCTTTGCGGTAATTGTCGGAATTTGTATGTGAGGTTGTCCCGCATCCAGGCTGGAACCTTGCCGATCGCCTGCTGGCATTCCGTGGGTATTTCGGCTGTAGGCATTGCGATCAGCTCAAGGTTCTCATTATCAAGATAGACGTAGTATTTTTCACCGGCGTCGATCTGCACAGTGGTGGTGTAACTCTCGATGATGCCCCATTCCGGTTCGGGGTCCCCGCTGCGCGCTTGATCGTCAGAGGTCGGCCCCGGATCTGAAGATGGATCTTGCCCCGCGACCGCGGCAAGGTTGGCAAGGATGGCTAGGCAAATTATCATTACGCTGAGCCAACTGAATAGTTTTTTGTTCATGGTTACTGCCCACGGTTGAATTAATTTAAAAGATAATTCTTTTACTGTATATTATTCTTTACCCGTTCTTTTGCCGAGATTAACGCTGAGATATGATTATTTTTGTTTTACGATCTGATCTGGAATTTATGATTGATTCCTTTTCTTTCTTCTCTTCCGATTTAAAACAAACCCACCAATAAAAACTACTGAAATAAGAATTAATATAATATAAAATTCAACCGTTAAAAATATCAGTGTTGGAAGAATTCTTAACTTGAATATCTTTTCTTGAGGCACTGGGTTACCGCATTCTTCTATTGAATAATTTGAGATAACAGAAATTTCAATTTCATGTTGACCCGTGTTTCGAGTTTCTTTATCTATTTCAATATTAATTTTGACATATCGTGTTTGACCTTCTGGAATTTGGATATTATCTGTACTAAGGGATACATGAATGCCTTTTTCGGAGAGTTTTTTTAAATTCCTAATATCAATATAAAAGGTATCGTTGAAGTTTCCTTTATTCTTGATATTTAGGTTAAATTGCTTTTTTTCACCGGGTAATGCTTCTGTATATTGATCAAAACTTTTTAGTGAATACATATAATATTTGTTTATCTCGATTCTCCCAGCTACACCGTTTGAAGGCATAGCCATACCGTGTTCTCCATCCGGATAGTTTGTCCATCTACCCGTTACTTTAACGATACCAATAGTTGAGGTGCTTTCACCGCCTGGCACGCGGACAATTACCTGAAAGTTTCTTTGCCCAGAATCTTCTGGTGTAAATGTTAAATTATCCGGTATAATAACTGCTGTGCCCCAAGTATCTTCCACATATAATGTGACAACCTTCTTTTCCGCATTGAAGCATATGCACGATACTGAGCCGTCAAATGTTACTATCCCAAATGCACCCGGGGACACATCTGCAGTCTGAGAAGATTGAATTAAACCAATGGTGGGGAATTTGCAAGGGCCGGTTGGTGCCCTTTCGGATTCTACTTCCGGGGTAAATGCCAAAAATACTATTGAACCCAGAAATAACATAGCCCAAATAAAAATTACAGAAATCTTCTTTTTCACTTCCCCATGGTGTAAGTTCCTATTTACCATTATTATTAAAATATATTTCAGTATATATGTATTGATTTGTACAGAAATTGCCTTATTATATAATACTTTTCAAGCAGGATGTTTTCATTGTTCCAATTTTCCATTAAATAAAAAGTATTAAGTATATGTTTAAACATATGTTTAACTATGGCTTTTAAAACCATTACCATAAAAAAAAGCGTCTATGAAAAACTACTTGCAATGAAACACAACGATGAGAGCTTCAGTGAGCTCTTTGAACGATTTAGCAGAAAAAATATCGATACGATCAAAAAACTAAGAGGAACAGTTGAATTTCGAAATAAAGGAGTCATGATGAAAGAAATTTATGATAAAAGACGAGAAAAAAGATATTTATGATCTGGTAAAACCATGATAATAATTGATACTGATGTGCTGATAGAGATCTTTGACAAACATTCCACAAAGGGTAATCTAGCTTTGGAGAAACTTAATGAAGCCGGTGAAGACATTGCAATAACAGCACTCAGCTTGCACGAAGTATTGTTCGGGATCTACAAATACGGTAATAAAAAGGTTAAAAGAATAGAACAATTAGAAACCCTGGCCTTCACCCGCGACGATGCAGCCCAATCTGCACGACTCGAACTGAATTGTGAAAAAAAGGGTAAAAAGATTGCACGAATAGATGCCATGATAGCCGCAATGGCAATAAATAGAAATGCAACATTTTTCACTTTCAATGATAAACATTTCAAAAATATTTCAAAAATTAAGCTATTGTAGTCAAAAAGCGTAATATTGTTTAGATAAAAAATACGGATATATTAACCTGGAACGAAAAATTATGCATTAACACTATAAAGCAAATACTTTATATATAAAATAATGAGAAAGCATTATAATGTAAGAGCTTTATATCTATAACTCATGACATCAAAGTCACCGTTCCAAATCGGAGGTGTTGTTCTACCACCATATTTCGTTGGTAGGGAAAATAACATAAGAGAAATAACAAATGGGTTAAAAACTCTTTCTCAAAATTACTTGATCGTAGCACCAAGAAGAGTGGGTAAAACATCTTTGCTCTGGGCAGTGAAAAATAAACTGGATAAAGAAAAAGAAATAATTGCGATCTATTTCAATTGTAGAGAGATCACTACGAAAGCGGGATTTGCTCGAAAATTAGTCGAGCTAATTTTACAAGAATATGAAAAAAACCATTCGATAAAAGGTTACCTTGAAAGTTTTAAGCGAGCTTTTAAAGGAAAGATCCTCGATGCCGTGAGAAGATTAGATAAAATTGGTGGGAGCATTGGTAATATCGGAGAGGTTTATATCACATTTAGAGAAGGAGAGATCAATGAAGAAGAATTATTAGAGAGATCTATTCATTTTCTTGAAAAATTCTCCAAAGAAAAAGATCTGCATTTGATAGTTATATTAGATGAATTTCAAAAATTAAAAGATCTCAACGGTTATTTATTTGAATTGCTCAAAAGTAAGATCGACACTCAGAAGAATGTGAGGTATTGTGTTTCCGGTTCTTCAATATCCATGCTTAACGAGATATTCTTGCAAAAGGATTCTCCACTATATATGATGTTTACGAAGATCTATCTAGGATCGTTAGATAAAAAGACAGTAACCAACTTTATCCAAAAGAGATTAAGAAAATTTAATATAGATATAACCGAAGAAGGTTTGGATCTAATATATGATTATACACATGGAATACCTTATTATGTTCAAAAGTTAGGACATTTCTGTTTTTACCAAACTCTATTCTCGAAAAGAAGGGTCGATGCTAAAATGGTCCATAAAAGTTTTCATCGGATGTTAATAGAGTTTGACGAGGAATTCGAATCTCGGTTCTTAGATAAATTTTCACCCAAAAGACGGGCAATTCTAAAAGAAATTTCAAAGACAGATGGTGCAAGAGTTAGTTATATTGCAAAGAAGCTTGGTTTGGACGTCAATTTTTTAGGAGAATCCATGCACTTTTTGGTTGAAAGTATGGTTATTGAGAGGAAAAGTCGCGGGTTCTACGACATCTATGACCCGATATTCAAACAATGGTTGAGAAATGAATTATAAAAAAATGCTTTTCAAATAAAATGCGAACAAATGCATTTTTTTAAAAGTCAAATTTAAAAAGTAAAATCTTAAAAGTTAAAGGAAAAATTCAATCTAATAGATCGTAATGGCACATCATTTTTTCTTAACCTTCTTCCAATGCACCCTATCCTTATCTTTGATATGCCGCGAGTCCATCATGATATTATCTATGATCTTTTCCAGCAGCTGGTGGTCGCGGAACGAGCGCATCAACCTTTTCCTGATACTTTTATCGGTCTCGATGATCTCCTTCCAACGTTTATAACCAACACTTTTCTTGATATCTCTGATGTCGATCACCACCTGAGTGTCCATGCCACCGCCGCGTTTTAATCTAATAGTTGCTGCAATTCCAACTAATGTGCCTGCCATGGTATCGAACAACAGGTCCCACATAGTATTGTCCAATGACACCTGCATATTTGTGCCAGCCAATATATCAAAAATCCATTCAAGAAGCTCCCAGGCCACGCCCATGCCCATGATGAACAGTATTGTAAGTATCCCGAAACCTAATGGTGGTAATTTGATCAGTTTTATTTGAAATGCCAGAATGTATAGGCCGATCAGACCGATCATGGAGATGGTCATCGAGGATAGGAAATGTGTGATGTGGTCGTAAAAGCCGAACTGCCAGTACAAACCCAGATAACCGCCGATTATATGCATGAACACCGAGAGTGTGACGCCAATATCCAGTATGAACGGCAGCGTCATATTAAAATCGCGCTGGATTATGGTCGGTAAAAAGCATAAGTAAATTGAAAAGCAGATGCCTATGGTCCAGACGAACTCACCCCTTAGAAATGAAATTAATGCAAAGATTCCCAAAATTGCCTTTAACACCAATGCAAAATATTTCTGCCATAACATAATTTACCGATCCTTATTACATCATTGCAAATTATTGGAACATAATTAAGTTAAAAGTTCTGATCACTTTTGACTTTTCCTTTCTTACTCAATACCTTCCCAGCACCTCATCGGTATGCTCGCCCAGCAGCGGCGGCGGTCTGAACTCGTCCTTCACACCCTCAACCTTCACCGGGTTGCCGATCATCTTGAACTTACCGTATTTGGGGTGCTCCAATTCCACCAGCATATCCCGTGCCAGCACCTGCTCGTTCGCAAACACCTCGTCGATACGGTTCACGGGCGCCGCCGGCACACCTGCCTCGTGCAGCAGTTTGATCCACTCTTCTTTTGTCTTGGTCAGGAACTTCTCCTCCAGCAACCCGTCTACCTCGGTACGGTTCTCGAGACGTTTTGCCGTTGAATTATACCGCTCATCCGAGCCCAGCTGGGGTTCGCCGATCACATTACACAGGATCTGCCAGAATTTCTCCACGAATACCGCAATTACCAGAAAACCGTTCTTGGTCTCGTACGCGCGGTACGGCACCACCGACATGTGCCCGCTGCCGATTGGTTTGGATATCTGGTCGCCGATGAAATAGTACTCGGCCACATACGTAAGCATGGACACGAGCGAATCCAGGAGACTGATATCGATGTTCGCGCCTTTACCAGTCTGGTCGCGATGGTACAGTGCGCTTGTGATGGAGAACACGGCAAACATGCTGCCCGCCAGGTCGCCCATGGGTACACCCATGCGTACGGGTGCATGCCCCTCCTCGCCAGTGATGCTCATGGACCCGGATAGCGCCTGGAGCACCAGGTCGAACCCGGGCTGCTCTGCATACGGCCCCGTCTTACCGTATGATGATATACTGCAGCAAATGATCTTTGGGTTGTATTTCTTCAAGGTCTCAATGTCAGCACCCAGCTTCTCCAGTATCCCGGGCCGGAAGTTATCGAATACCACATCGGACTTCTTAACCAACTCGTAGAATGCCTCTTTATCTTCAGGTTTTTTCAGGTCAAGTACAATGCTCTTCTTGTTACGATTGATGCTCAGAAAATACGCGCTCTCGCCCTCCAGGAAATGCGGCGGCATCTGCCGGAGCGGGTCGCCGGACCCTGGCGCTTCGATCTTGATAACTTCCGCACCAAGATCTCCAAGAAGCATGGCTGCATAATCGCCGGTCAGCATACGGGTCAGGTCTAATATTTTCACGCCTGATAATAGTGGTTTCATGATGAACACCTATTCTCTTAATTATTAAATTATTATTACTTTATTAGCTATGAACAGTCGAGAGTCCAGAGTCGAGAGTCGGGAGTCCAGAGAGTGTAAGAGTGTGTGAGTTTGGGGTCGGAAACAGTTGCTAGATATTAGTTGCTAGTTGCTAGTTGCCAGTTTAATAGAATCACACTGAAAACTGTCAACTGATAACTGTCAACTAACAGGGTTAGGAGTAAAGATGATTAAATACTCTGGGATTATTAATCAAAAACGCAATTCTTACTTTTAACTTTTACATTTTGCATTTTGCCTTTTCCAATTTCCAATTTACTAGAGGGAAACCGCTCCAGATAAATTAAATTAACGACATAATTAAGAGTTTTTATTTTTAGTAATAGAAAGTTTTATTAAAAAGCTTTCTAATATACTATCATGGACTTTAAGGTCATCGTTAAGGAACAGCGAGAAGAACTGCAAGATATCGAGAGTACTGAACGCATTATTACCAGAGATAGCCTTAAAGATGGGAGTAAATATCTTGAACATCCAAATATATTAGCTATTCTTGGGATTAGGCGTTGTGGAAAATCTATTTTTTCTTACCTACTTGCAAAGGAAAAAAACTTTGGTTATATTAATTTTGACGATGAGAGACTTGTTGGGATAAAAGCTAGTGATCTAAATAGGGTTCTTGAAGCATTCTATGAGCTGTATGGTGATGTCGATCTTATCATTTTGGATGAGATCCAGAATATCGAAAAGTGGGAGCTTTTCGCAAATCGGCTGAGAAGGACGAAGAAAGTCATTATTACCGGAAGCAATTCAAAACTCCTGGCTGGCGAGCTGGCAACACACCTTACCGGGAGATACATCGATATCCAACTCTTTCCATTCTCGTTTTGTGAGTTCCTGAACATGAAACATTTCAAACGTTCGTCGGTCTATACAACAAAGGAAAAGGCCGGGCTCTTTGGGTTCCTGAACGAATATTTGAAGGTTGGCGGTTTTCCCGAGGTCTATAAATTTGGCAAACGGATACTACCCCGATTATATGAGGATATTATAACAAAGGATATAATTTTTAGATATGGAATACGTAAAAGGGAAGAGCTGAGAATGCTTGCAAGGTATCTTGTCACCAACTTTTCCAAAGAGATCAGTTACAGTAAAATATCAAGGATCTTGGGCATTAAGCATGTCTCAACAGTATCTAACTGGATATCATATTTGGAGCAGGCGTTCTTGATCATCAAATTGGAGCGCTTCGATTTCAAACTGAAACAGCAGTTCGTAGCCCCAAAAAAAGTGTACTGTATCGATAATGGTATTGTGAACTCCATAGGCTTTGGTTTATCGGAAAATCTCGGTAGGCTCATGGAGAATACAGTTGCAGTGGAATTGCAAAGAAGATGTGCCATCGATCGTACATTCGAGGTTTACTACTGGAAGGATCATCAACAAAATGAGGTGGATTTCGTTTTGAAGAAAGGTCCAAAGATAAGTCGGCTTATCCAGGTGACATATGCAACCAGCCGTGATGAGATCGATGATAGAGAGACAAAGTCATTACTGAAAGGGGCAAGAAAATTGAAATGCAAGGATCTGTTAGTGATCACCTGGGACCTTTCGGGTGATGAGGAGATTAGTGAAAGGAAAGTCAATTTCACACCACTCTGGTCATGGCTGACACAAAAAAACCAATAAATTATCTTACATATCATCAATTCTTTTAAGAATAACAGCATAAACCTGTGGTGACAATCTTAGTCCACTCGTGATCAATTCAAATAAGATCTTTTTCCCTTCGGATTTGCTTACATCCCTTTTTTTAATAATCTTAAGAATAAATGTAGTTAACCACCAACAATCAACACCTCTAGCTCTTGCGATCTTGATCAATGCATGATCATTTGATAATAGGGGTTCATTTAATTCTTCGGCCAGAAGTATAATCGATGCATCTGCAGGTGCTATACATTCAAGTTCTACTATTTTTTTTATTGCTCTTTTATCTTTAAATTTTTGTATTTTAATCCATTTGCCACAAGCCTGTTCTATAGTACTTACCCCGATTTTGTTAGTTGCCTCTGTTACGGTTTCTCCATATACCTCATCAGAAATAATTACATTTCCAAAGAAATCTTTTAAAAGTGATAGTCGACCGATCCTTGATAAAGGTATCAGCACAGAGGAATCGATTATCATAGATCAGCCTCATATATCTCTGAAGTCTTTTTCCATTTCTTCTAATGAATAACCCAAATCTATGCCATGTTTCGACACCATATCCAACATCTCAATATATGAGACGGACGCAATGTTAGCGGCTTTTCTTATTGTAACTTTATGTTCTCTTAACAACTCAATAGCTTTTTTCAACTTCCATTCCTTGATACCTGTTGCTAACAATTTTCTGATCACTTCAGCTCTATCGGCCTGCTCATCTTTTTCGATCGTTTTGAGATCATCGAAATATTCTTCAGAAATTCTGGAAGTGATAACTTTCACTGGCTCACCGTTACAATAGTAGCGTTACGATACTATATAAATGTAACGACTCGCATTTTGGGAAATAACCAGTCATATTTTTTGATGTAATGGTTAGTGAGAGGAATCTCCCTAACAACCTACTCTTTATTTACCTTATGGTGGGGTGCGATGCACCCCACAATTAGAAAATTAAAGAATGGGGGTTATTAGGGGGAAATTCTTTTTCCCCTAATTATTATCATCAAAATTTCACCGGCTCGTCGAACTCGCCAAACACTTCCCTGAACACGTCCGCCATCTCGCCCACGGTGGCATATACGGACACGGCATCGATGAGGTACGGCATGAGGTTTTCACTGCCCTGCGCCTTCTCGCGCAGCACCTCCAGCTTTTGTTTTACCTTATCATCATCGCGTTTCTCCCGCACTGCATTCAGCCGTTTCACTTGTTCCTCCGCCAGCTCGGATTTATGTTCGTGGAACTCAACCGGACGCGCCTCTTCATCAGCCTCTTCGGTGCGGTACTTGTTCACACCGATCTTGATGAACTCGCCATTTTGAATAGCTTTTTCCATCTCGTACGCCTGCGCCGACACCTGTGCCTGGATATAACCCTCGGCAACTGCCTTGACTATCCCGCCCTGTTTGTCCACCTCGGCCATGGTGGCCTTGATGCGTTCCTCGAACTCGTTGGTGAGCGATTCGATATAGTACGACCCCGCCAGCGGGTCTGCGGTATCGCCAATACCCATCTCATCGATCAGCATCTGCATGGTACGCAGCGAGATCAACGCAGCCTTTTCCGATGGAATGGTATACGCCTCGTCATACGAGCACAGCGCCATGGTCTGGGTACCGCTGAGTGCGGAGACCAATGCATAATACGCACCGCGGACGATATTATTCTCCGGCTGCTCGATGGTGAGGCCGCCGCCACCGCCGCCCGCGATCATCTTCATCTGCTGTGCTTTCGGGTTATCGAGGTTATAATCGTTTTTTATTATCTTCGCCCAGAGCCTCCGTGCAGCCCTGAATTTGGCGATCTGTTCGAATATGTTTCCGTGAATATCGAAATTGAACGAGAACTTTGGCACGAACTTGTTCGGGTCCACGCCGCGTTTCAGCACATCGTCGATGTAGGCTTTTGCGATACAGTATGCATATGCGATCTCCTGGATAGGGTTGGCGCCGGATTCGCGTATATGATACCCGCAGACCGAGACCGGATAATATTTTGGCACATTATTCGCGCAGAACTCGATCGTGTCGCTTATCAACCTGATCGACGGCTCCACCGGGTAGATCCAGGTACCGCGGCCCACATATTCTTTCAATATATCGTTCTGGGCATTGCCCCGCAGCTCTGCGAGTGGTACGCCGTGTTTCTCAGCGATGACAAAGTACATGGCCATCATGATGGACGCCATGGAGTTGATTGTCATGGACACGCTGATCTTGTCGATTGGTATACCCTCGAACGCGTCCTCCATGTCGGCCAGTGAATCGATGGCCATACCCACACGGCCAACCTCACCGCGTGCACGCGGGTCGTCGGAGCTGAGGCCCAGCTGCGTCGGCAGGTCGAACGCAACATTCAGCCCAGTCTGACCGTGCTCGATCAAATATTTGAACCGTTTATTGGTCTCCTTCGCGGTTGCGAACCCCGAGTACTGGCGCATGGTGTACGGTCTGAACCGGTACATGTACTTGTGTATCCCGCGCGTGAACGGGTACTCACCAGGGTTGCCGATATCACGACTATAGTCGATGTTCTTGATATCCTCCGGTGTGTAAATGGGCTTCACTTCAATACCCGACTCCAGCTTGACCTCTCTGAGTTTAGGCGGTTCCTTTCGGTCAGGCATTTGCATCACCAACCACTTGGTTTATATAATCGACTATCTTGTCAAAATCAGTGCCCGTGGGGAATATCGAAACCACGCCCAGGTCAAGCAGCGCCTGGTGGTCCTGCTTCGGGATATTACCGCCAACAAGAACCCGCACATCATCCAGCTGCTGCTTCTTCAGTTCTTCGAACAACCCACGAGTGAGTGGTAAATGTGCACCCGATAGGATGCTGAGTCCAATGATGTCGACATCCTCCTGCAGCGCTGCTGCCGTTATCTGCTCCGCGGTCTGGTGGAGGCCGGTATATATCACCTCGAAACCCGCATTCTTGAGCGCGTGCACCACAACTTTGGCGCCTCTATCGTGCCCATCCAGGCCTGGCTTGGCGATGAGGATACGAACTTTTTTTAATGGTCGCTGTTCCATAATAACCTCCCCTGAACTAAGGGTAGTTGATTGTGGATTATTAATATTTTGGCCTCTTCTCCAATTTTTCGCAGAATCATAAGATGGTCGACTAGTTAACTGGTCGACTAACAGACCAACAGACTAACAGACCGGTGGACTACCTTTCAAGTACTGGTGTGCCAAACGATTTTCTATATCTTCCGGGAGATCCTTAATTGGATATACAGATACCAACTCCGCAGGAATATTGAACTTTTTCATAACTTTCAACAAACCTTTGATCTCTCTGGAAATGGTACTTTCTTCAACTGCTTCAAAAGCGGAATTTATTGCTTTTATTGGCTTTAAGCCATTGCAAAGTAGAAAATCCACCTCATGAGCATTTTTTACAAAAAATATATCTCCCAACAGATGTAGGTGGTTAAAAATAATGTTCTCCAGTATACGTCCGAAATCAGCTTCTCTTCTTTTTCCAAGAGCGATAAATGCAGGGTCAACGGCATATACCTTCTTTGCATAACTTTCTTGTTTTTTTAAAGATCCGGAATAGGCCTTGATAGTATCCAATAGAAAAGCGTTATGTAAATGGGTAACATATTCCCTTATGGTTGTTTCGTGATGTAAACCACTTATTTGTTTCAAGGATCGAAATGAGAATTCTTTACCAACATTTGAAAGAAGATAATTTGCGATCATTCTGATCGCTTCCGGGTTTCTTATATCGTTCTTGGCTACAATATCCCTGTAAATAATTCTATCAAGATACTCTCTTGCCAATCCTGTGTCTGCTGAAAGGACTATCCTGGGAAATCCGCCGGTTTTCATATATTCCAGAAAAGATTCACGTTTGTTTGTAACTTTCTTGAATCTGAGAAACTCAGAGTAAGTAAGTGGATATGAGGCGAAACTTTTAATTCTACCCACCAATCCCTTTGAATAATCAGAAGAAAGTAGTAAAGAATTCGAGCCTGTGACGAATAGTTTAATTCTTCTATGGACCCGATGTGCAAATTTTTCCCAACCGATCACTTCCTGGACTTCATCAAGATAGAGTATTTTATTTGTGTTTAGATTAGCAATATCAAATAATTTTTCAAAATCATGTACTGTAAAATCGAAAAGGCGTTCATCTTCGAAATTAATATATGTTCCGCCATTTTTTTTCAACAGTTCATACAGCATAAATGTCTTACCCGAACGTCTAACACCCGTTAAAACGGTGACCTCTTCCATGAATATACTCTTTGCCAGTGAATCCGCAAGGTCTCGATGGATCACATTTTCTTTCTGTATCACCCCGCCCCAATCATCGACAACATCTTGGATAACATCTTTAGAGGTCATAAATGTAATAAGGAGCAGCACGTATTTATGATTTGCGCATTATGTTGCGTGATTATGATTATATTTGCGCATTTGAATGAGAGGACTGAGCGGCATGTAAATCACAACAACAATAGGGAGCCAATGCAATCAATCGAACAGCCGTATCTACACAATAAACCTTCTTTGGATTTACAAATTGTTTTTTAAGTACCAGGTGAAGTTGAGGGTGTCGCCGTATGGTATATCGAATCGTTAGCATAGAAGGTCAAGATCTCCCGACCGTTCCAGTTTCTTTCCGTGGTGAAGGTTTATTGATGTGCTATCGATGGTGTCTTCCGGTAGATGCAAACACGCCATCAAAATCCTTTAAATCAAAGACCATATCCTTTTTTTCAGCTGTACTTTTTGCGATTATACCATAGTGTTTCCTGTAACCATCTAAATCCAATAGTTCTGCTTTATGTTCGAGTTCTTTTAAAATTTTATTAATTTCACCCTTTTTTAAGGCTCTCCACTTAACCTCGAAGAAAATTGCACATTTGATCTTACCTTTATCATTTAATCCCACGAGATCTATCTCTTCCCCCTTCCGCCACCAGCGGCCCAGCCTGGTCAGATTAAAAGGTAGCATCTTTCTTTTGTTTAGTTCGAGCACGAATTCTCGTGCCACTTTTTCGAATATTCGGCCCATATATGTATTATAATCAGATCTTATCTCGTCGATCGAAAAGATTCCGTCCTCGATCGCAGAAAGGTTTGGGTAAATGAACCTGAACCAGAATAACAAGAAATTATCTTTTAGATAATATCTACCCAGTTTCGATCTCTGATTCTCCGTCACAGGTATCTCGCGCTGGATAAATTCGACATCTAACAGGTTTCTTAGGTATGGTGTAATGTCTGAATGTCGTACACCCATGAAATTTCTAATCTCGACTGGTGTATTTTTGCCAAAAGCTATCGCTTCAAGAATCTGTTTATATGTACCCACATCATCGAACTCGTATTTCATGAGGAAATCCAGTTCATATTTAAGAAAAGAATCCGGCACTTTCAATTCGTTCTTCAGCCAGGGCCAGAATGGGTACTTGATCTTTTCAAGATAAAAAGGCACCCCATCGGAAAAACCGTATATCTCCGCTAACTCAACCCAGTTACCCCTCGGAAAGAACGCTTTTAAAGTACTGAAATTCAGAGGTTTTAATTTTATGACCGCTGTCTTCCTGCCGAAAAGGGGACTTTGATAGCTCAGTACTTTATTACCCATCATGGAAATGGAAGAGCCAAGAATTATCAATTTCGATTTGGTATTTGAGAGTTTTGTATCAATGATCTTTTGAAACTCGGAAATCACTGCCGAATTATCTTTTATCAAATTTGGAAATTCATCGATAATTATAAGTCGATCGTTCAAGAAATTAAATAACGCTTCCCATTCGTTTGCGGCATAAGCAGTCTCGGGTACGATTCGAGCAGCGGTCAGTTTGAAATGAGCAAGATTTTGTGATTCGGTTGCAAAATAGTAAATATGTTCCAGACCTTTCACGGACTCCAGAACGAGTCGTGTTTTTCCAATTCTTCGCCGACCATAAATAATGATCATTTCGAATTTTTTATTTCTCAGTCGATTTTGAATGGCATCCAATTCATTGTTTCTGTTCACGAACATGATAATCTAGATTATGATAATCCTGATTATTACTTATAATTTTCTACTCTTTTCTACTTAATAGTTTAATTGGACCCATTTTGGCTTTGATCATCGCCAACAACAGCAATAATGTGATGATGAATGATATGATCACAAAATAAATAAGCAGCGATATGTAAAGCTCACGCCGGGCACGTCCAAGCTCGTCATCATCAGCATCATCCGGCCACGAGATCTCCGGTATCAGCTCGATATCGATTGCATCCGGTAGTATATCTCCTTTCGGACCGGTTTTAGCCACAGATAATCACAGATATTCACAGATGCTTGTTGTTCTTAAATGTCTGTGGTAATCTGTGTGAATCTGTGGCTTGAAAAGGTAAAATGTAAGTTTTTATAATATCATAATATAATGCGGTGCTACACACACGAAAAACTTATTCAACCTTCGACTTTATGTTTTCGTCCTTCACACCAGTATCTGTTTGTGATTCGATCACAGTTCCCTGTTCCGTGCTGGTTCCTTTATCCTCATCCTTTTATTGATAATCCAACGAACTTTTCGGCGAGTTAATTTCATGGATTCATAAGATTCTTTATTTATGCAAAATCTTTTCGGGACTATACAACCACCAAATATTAGCGGATGAAGATTATTCTTTACCCAACTTTTAAAAAAATCCTAATGGCAAGTAAGTTTAACAGGCAAACACTGAACAGGTTTAGTATTTGAGATAATAATATAGATAACTATTAATATTAATATTGATATTGTTAACAAAATAGTTAAAAAGCCTAGTTTAAAACACTCTACATCTGGTGAGAAAAAGAGTAGAATACTAAAAAATAGTAAAAAATTTAATATAGAAAGAATATGTCCCCTTAGATTGTGATTATTAACAATCATAACATCAATAGGGGGAACCTTAAATGGAAAACAGAGTCTGGATTTTAAATTTAAAAGGTGAAAAACATGGTTAAAGGAAGAGAGGATAAGAAAAAGAAAAAAAGCCTAGATGATCTGATAGAGGATGCACTTGAGAATGCACCAGAGGTTAAAGGTTATACAATCAAACAATTAGCCGACATAACGGAAAGACCATGGCCTACGACACGATGGCATTTAGAATTGTTAGAGGCACGAGGAACTGTGGAACATTTTGATATAGGAAGGGCAAAAGTCTATTCGCTTAAAAAGAAGAAAAAGAAATAAACGCTTGAATAGATTTTATAATTTTTAACTTACCAGTAAGTTTTTCGGGGTTTGAATTAATGTATAGTATCAAATTTCTAATCGAAAAAGAAGAATATGATGATTCAATTAGATTTCTGATAGAAAAAATCGGATCAATTGAATATGAAACAGTAAATAAAAAAAAAGGAAAAATCGTTAAAATAAATGCAGAAACCTTTGAAAATTCTGAAAAGATAAAAGATATTTTGAAAGATTTAGCCAAAAAAATATCCAAACCACAAACAATCTTAGAATCAACCAAAGATATTATGCCAGTGATAAAAAAGATTCAAGAAGAAAACGAGAGCATTAAGCCATTTAAAAATTTGACTATCTTAATCAACACTCATTTGAAAGAA
The DNA here is from genome assembly GCA_020696345.1 of Thermoplasmata archaeon. Classification (GTDB taxonomy): domain Archaea; phylum Thermoplasmatota; class Penumbrarchaeia; order JAEHCK01; family JAEHCK01; genus JAEHCK01. Next base: position 33,081 of record JAEHCK010000032.1, read on the forward strand.
GATACTGGTGTACTCATATTTATGCTTCAAGATCTAGGTGCAAAAGTTGTAGTTATACCTGTACCGTATAGTAGAGATCCAAATGTTTTTAAAATTTTAAACGATGCAAAAATTCCAATATATACGAAAGTCGAAAATAGCAAATTAATATCTATGAATATGAATGAAATGAACGATTATATAGATAAAGCCTTCCAAGAAAATAAAATAAATATAATTCTCGAAGATGGTGCTTGGATATCTAAATTCATTGTTGAAAAAAATATTGATACAAAAGAAATAATTGGCTCAATTGAACAAACAAAGGCCGGAGTTACGATAGCAAAAGAGAATCTGAACGAAAAGATCAATTATCCAATATTAACCGTAGGAGATGCACCTTTAAAGGAAACATCAGAAAGTGAAACTGCTACACCTGAAGCAGTTGTAAGAAATATTATTCAATCCTTAAATTGTAGTTTAATGGGGAAAATAGTTTCAATAGTAGGATTTGGTCATGTTGGCAAAGGAATTGCACAAATTGCAAGAAATTTCGGTGCTAGAATTAGAATAGTTGAGAAAAATCCAACTATGGTTCTATCGGCTATTAATAATGGATTTGATGTTATTACACTTAAAGAAGCAATAAGAAAATCAGATATTTTAATCACAGCAACAGGACGACCACAAGATAATCCTGTACCTTTTAATGTTTTAAGAGATGCAAAAGATAATATAATATTAGTAAACGCGGGAAGCAAGCGAGAAATGGATATTGATGGATTAGAAAAAAATTCAGTCAAAAAAGAATATTTATTACGAGAAGGTATTACACGCTATTATATAAAAAATAGAAAAAATAAACTAAAATCTTTGCTTTTAATTGCAGAAGGTTATCCAATTAATTTAGCTTTAGGTGAAGGATCACCTAGTGATTCTATTGATATAACACTTGGATTAATGGCTGAAGGTGCAATTTATTTATCGAAGAACAAAAAGAAAATTAAATCGGGTGTGATATCACTTCCATTGGAAGTATCAAATATAATAACACAATATAAATTGGATTCTATTAGTTAAATTATGAAATGATTGTCATCTTTTTTCTTTAAATTGGTTAAATGCAATACTTTGTATTGTTGCAGCATATGAAGGTCTGTTATTGATATCTCCTTTCTTAAAAGATTTATAAAAGCAATAAAGGATTTTTCTAGGATCATATTCTTGGCAAATAATACCCTCCTGCAATTTATTAATAATTGTTCTTTCTTCATTATAATTAAGCTTAAAAACCATTTTCTCATTAATACATTCTTCAACTACTTTTGGTCCTAAACCAGTTTTAAATAAAGATTTTGCAATTATTATACCAACGGATTTTCCACATTGAAGACAAATATTATGATTTTCTACCCTTTCTTTTATATCAGGAAAAGCATCTGTCAACCTATTTGAAAATTTATGAAGAATTTCCGTGCTTCTATTTGACCAATTTTCTAATATTTTTTCTATTTTATTTTTAAGATGTTTTCGTTTTGATTGATAAACTGAAATATAGTAAAGTGTAGCGTAACATCTAATAATGTGTTGGTAAAGGTCAGACTCTAAATTGTCAATATATAATGTTTTATGATCTGGTTCAGCTAATTTAAAAATAAATCGATGATATAGATTAAATGCTTCATCTATAAAAGCTTCAATAGACATTTCACCACTAATATTATAAGCAATAATATCTGCAAAAATTTCTTCGATTTGAGTCATCCCTAATTTAAGAATATTACATGTTTTGCATTCTTCATCAGGATATTCAAATTCTTGAGCAATCGAAGGGGCTAAACCACGAAGAATATCGTTAAATCGTCGTGGTAATTCCATTCTAAGAGAATATGGTAAATCTGATGGATTCAAATAATAAGGTGGGACATCTTTACTAACCTTATGATATTGTCTAAGAGGTACGTGCCCTATCTCATGTGCAAAAAGTATGCATGCCCCGATAAAATATTTCTGGTGATCTGGCATTAGGATGTGAAATATGTCTCCTCTTCGAAAAAATGCAATACCTGCACCTATTCTTTTCATACTTAATTCAATCTCTATTTCTTTTAATTGAAGTGCAGGCATAAAAGTTACAAAACCATCCCAATTCCATCCATGTAATTGAACACATTCCGAATATTTTTCAACACATTTATCTGCTGCCAAATAAAATAATTCGTTTCCAATTGTCCTTTCAGGACTTCTAGGTAAACCAAAAGAAAGGTGGGGGATTTCCATAGAAACTGTCCGCTGAAAAAAAGAAACCTTCAAAAAACTAACCCAATCTATTAGACCCATAACACGGTCATGTAATTCTCTATATCTTTCAATATCAATTTTTTTGGGTGATGATAATTCTTTTCTATCAAGATTAAACCATTTAAAACTTTTATTTATATTATTAATTTCTTTATCAACAATATCGAATATTGTTATCTTATCCGTTTGAATCTTTTTTATTGGAATGACATGTTTATATTCTTCATGAAGAAAACACCATCGATTCTTTAACATTTTGTATTCATCACTGATTCCGCAATATTTCATCCAAAGTACATTAACTGGAGAGTTAAGTTCCTGATTTTCAGTCAATTCCCTCACCTCTATTGGATAAAAAAAGAATTGTACTAGTTGTTATATTCTTTTTGAATTTTTTTCTTAGTTCAAAAACTCTCATTCTAATCTTCGTAAGGTTGTTATCAATTATGCCCAAAGCATAATCGGCACCACCTGCACGATTAAAAATTAAATCAAAATTATTATTTAATAAAGGACACCATACGTTTTTCATATTTTTAATTTTGTTTTCAATTTCTTTAGGGTCATCTTCCTTTTTTAATTTAATAGCAATTACTCCTGTAACATCATTAGAATCACTCTCTCCAACATCTCCAGAGATACCAAATTTTGGATTATATATTAATGAAAAGTTTGTAGAACTTTCAATAATTCGAGATCCCATTTTTAATCTATACTCAAGAATATTACGAAAAATGTCGTTATAGGATTTGCCCTCTGTAACTAACAAAATTGTAAAAACAGTTGGATTCCAATATAAAGTTGAATTTTTCAATTTATTTTTAAAAAAATCATCTAAATTAATATCTTCAGTTGGTCTAATAAAAGTAAATGCTTTGATAGGATTATCAGAATTTATATTTTGAGATTTAAATGCAAATTTAACAATTTTATTTCCAATAATGAGTGATGAACAAACTGAGCCCTCACCTTTAGATTTTATTAATCTCTCATCAATGCCTATTTGAATATTGCATGCACAATCTGATAAAACTCTAGCAGATTCCCCTATAATTTCTATTACAACATCATAATGACCAAAACAAGTCCCAATATAACTAAGAATTAAACCTTTATATTTTTTTACTATTTTATTAGCGCTTTTAGTAATTTTTTTAATATCATCCTCGGATAAATTTCTGATAGAAATTAATAAAATAGCATTATGCTGCGATGAAAGACAAATATCCATTGAAGGATTCGTAGATGCTCGCTTCAAAATATCCCCAGTTATATGGAGATAAACTAATAACATTTAAACATTTTTGAGAGTTAATATTATTAACAATGATAATCATAGATATGGAAAATAGATTTTAATTAACTCAATAATTTTATTAACAATTATATTTAATAAATTAATACAAAATACAAACAAAATCCCAGACCGTGATTAACCGTGACCAAAAACCATCCATCGGGCACGTTGGCCCAAGCACTCGATGTCCAACCCGGTGACACCGTTGCATTTGTAGGCGCCGGCGGTAAGACCGGTTTAATGTTCAGGCTAGCCGATGGATTATCTGTAGCAGGTTCAAGTGTCGCGTTGACAACTACCACGAAAATTGGCACGGGAGAGCTGCCGGAGAACTATAGATTGGTTATTGGCTCGGATATCCCAGACCTAATCTCCGGTGCAAATGCAGCTATAAGTTCCGGCTTTCGGCCGTTGCTGTGCTCGGGCATTGATACTGCAACCGGTAGATTGATCGGGCTAACGACCAATGCCGCCGATCAGGTGGTTAAGGAGGCAAAGGAGTTCGATAATTTATTGATCGAGGCAGACGGTGCAAAACACAAACCGTTCAAGATCCCCAAGAGCTATGAACCAGTAGTACCTGAGTGCGTGAACAAACTCTGCATAGTTGTTGGTATCGATGCGTTCGGCCAGGAGATAACCGAAGAGAACTTTTACAATGTTGCTGGTATGCTGGAACTGGGTGCGGTGGATAAAGAACCTTTAACTCCAAGATTGATGCATGACCTGCTTTTTCACTCGACCGGATTTTTAAGATTTAAGACACCGGACCGGCAGGTCTTTTTAATATTGAACAAGTGCGACGATCCGGATAAGATAAAAGATCTACAGGAGATCACTGATGAACTGTTCCATAATGATCTGACTCGAATACTCTTGACCTCCACAATGAGCCAACCCACCGTGAAATATGTGCCCGATAATAGTAACCACAAAGTGTCCGGAATGATCCTGGCTGCAGGAGAATCCACTCGGTTCAACGGAGTTAAACAATTGGCAGATATTGGCGGGCAAACACTGATCGAACTTGTTACTAAACAAGTCTTGGCCAGCGATCTAGATGAGATCGTGCTGGTGCTGGGTCATGAGAAGGATGAGGTGCTAACCGCATTAAAGGAACACCAGTATAATAAGAGATTAACTATTGTAGAAAATAAAGATTACCGTCAAGGTATGAGTACATCGCTTAAGAGCGGTTTGAAAGTGCTTCAAACCCGAGCAGATGCAATCATGTTCATTCTCGGTGATCAGCCAAGAGTTACAACAGAATTATTAAATAAATTAATTAATGCTTATAAACATTCCAATGCGCAGTTGTGCGTTCCAGTTATGCTTGACATGGAGCCGAGTTCGATCCAACATTACGGAAATCCGGTCATAATTGGTCGAAAACTGTATAATGAATTATTGCAAATCACAGGCGACATTGGTGCAAGAGACGTTATGAAAAAGAACATTTCGTATGCCAAGCTCATTGAGTTGGCTGATGATGAGTCACAATTCCAGATCAATACACAAGAAGATTTAAGAGAGTATTTAATAAGGTATAAACTGACTTAAGCACCAAACTGTGGAAAAGTCGAAGAGTTTTCCAGAGCAAAATGATTTCCTTTAAAAATCATCTAGAGCTAAAAATTCTTTTATAGGGAATATTATAAAAAATAGAATTTTTACCTCGAGTTAATTTGCTGTGGCAAATTAG
>JAEHCK010000187.1 GCA_020696345.1 Thermoplasmata archaeon
ACAAAATAGTAAAGAATCGTTTAGGCGGTAGGGTCGGCGATGTCTGTAAATTTTATTACGATAATAGGTCACTGAAAATGTATGACGAAATGGAAGACGAGATATGGCTTGAAGATTCTAAGATTACAGGTGACACGAGAGATCAAGCCCAACCACGTCCTGCACAACCAGAAAATAATAGGAGAAGACGATGACAACACATACACCAACAGCATCAGGATATTCACTATCCTCATCATCATGGTACGTAATTGAAAATAGTGATGGTTGGGGAATTGCCAAAGAAAAACGTGACAATGACCAGATCGTTCAAAGGGCAGTCAAAGAATACATGGCCTCCAGACCTAAACATATTTTCAAGAATTCAATGGGGTTTCCAGACTTGCCCGGCTTTCCAGGCAGCAGAAGACTTTGTGATGAGTGTAATGAAACACCATATGATAAAATTGAAATTGGTGTCACCGAACATTATTTTTGTAATGATTGCCATACAAAATGGAAAGCACATCTACCAGAGGAGTTATTTGAAATATGAGAAAGCCACATGTGAATATTTATAAATTAAGAGAAGATGCTTTTGTTCCGTTCTATGGAACAGGTGGTTCAGTAGCATTTGATATATCGGCAGTAGAGACAACAATCGTACTGCCGGGCTGTGTTCAGATGGTACATACAGGACTTGCTGTTGAAGTACCAGAAGGACATGAGATGCAAGTCAGACAACGGAGTGGCATCTCAATTTACAGACCTAATTATATAACGATTGGTACGGGTACAATAGATCAAGACTATCGTGGAGAGATAATGGTGCCAGTAATAAACAATATTGATGTAAACTGGAAGATTGCCAGGGGTTTACGAATCGCCCAGTGTATCATAAGTCCGATAACTAAGTGTGAAATTCGATTAATAGATAAGTTAAGTGAAACTGCGAGAGGTACAGGTGGTTTCGGATCAACTGGAGAATAATGAATTATTGGGAAAAATACAAAGAAAAGGGTTACGACCCTGAAAGGTTACGAAAAGAATACGAAGCATGGGAAAAGAAAGCAAAGTTTGTTAACGAAGATAAAGAGGAATTGATTCATGATGTCACAAAAGACCTGACGTTTCTCAGTTCATTGTCAGTGGAACAATATACTCTTTTGCGTAAGTGGCGTGAGATACAAGAGTTCAAAGTCAAACGTTCTGTGAAAACTGTGTTACCACTTAATGATTTTTTTGGTAAACCAGAAAAAGAAATGTTAAGCCTGGCAGACTTGAACTTAATCAAAAGTAGAATGTGGAGTCCTGAATCACCTGATGATTATTTGAAACTTGAACCGAGATTACAAATTTGCAATGGTCACAAAGATAATTTGAAAACATGGGGATTGTTGAGGTCATTCACATCGACCATGTTGAATAACTCGATTCCGGGAAGAAACATACGGTTTATTGCATATGATGCCGTGACATCAAAATATCTCGGCGTGATTTGCATTTCAAGTGATTTTATGGACTTGACTGCTCGCGATAAGAAAATAGGTTGGTCACGAGAGGTCAAGACAGCCGGAAAAATGATTAATCATATAGGCATTGGGTCAACCATTGTTCCGACACAACCGCTTGGCTATAATTTTGTAGGCGGTAAACTGTTGGCACTCTTGATATTATCAGACTATTCTGAGGATGCTTGGACTACTCATGAAGAAATAAAACACATAAATGTCAGAAAATCGGAATTGCAAAAAGCAAGAATGCTGGCATATGGTAATGTAGATATTAAAAAAGAAAAAGATATAAAATATGACCGGCTTGTTGGTGTAACAACCACAAGTCTTTACGGGTCATTCTCCCAGTACAATGGTTTGAAATATTGGAAGAAAGCCGGACGTTCTGCGGGTTCTATCAAGTATGAACCGAGCCGTGATATAGTCAACAGATGTAAAGAATGGTTGAAATGGAATCACCGTATCATGTATTGGGAATGGTATGAAGCCAAGAGCAACACTGGGCATCCATTCAAACGTGATTTCAAACAACGGTCCCTGGCATGGATATATAAAGAGTTCGGAATATCTAAAGAGATTATTCAAGCAGATCACGAACGAGGGATATATTTCTGTACACTGTTCAACAAAACAAATGAGTACTTACGAAAAGAGATCACAGAAGATGAATTAATTGCCGGCGGCAAACGATTTGATAATTCAATCGAAGCGATTGGTGAATTGTGGAAAACTAAATACGCCAGTAAACGAGTCAAGAGGTTATTAGAACTTGGTAACTACAATACAGAGTCATTGTTCTACGATGAACTGATATACCTTGACTCCTGGGAAGAAGTGAACGAAAAATATATTAAAAATGTAGGTAGATAATGAGAAAACTTATAAACAAAGAATTTGAATATTTGTCAAAAATGACAACCAAAGAATATCTTTTATTCAGAAAATGGGAAGAAATTCATAATACAGATTGGTCAGCCGGGGAATTGAATCGCATGGCTCAGATCAAAAGGTCAGTATGGATACCAAAAAATACTGCTGATTATCTTGATCTTAATCCAATGTTAATAACAGTGGACGAAAACGATAAATCTCAGGTTGAGACATGGCTGATATTAAGAAAACTCGTGTCTCGGATGCCGTGGAATCAAAATGTCGGTAGAATACAAAGACACTTTGTAGTGGATAAGAAGACCCGAAGATATCTTGGCGTCATTTCGTTAGCATCTGATTTCATGGCACTAACACCAAGAGATGAATGGATCGGCTGGAACTCTGCGATTCGTCAGGAACCAAAAGGTAAATTATGTTTTACTGCCATGGCAAGTTCATTGGTTCCGACACAACCATTCGGATATCTATATACAGGTGGAAAACTTATCACATATTTGGCGTGTTCCGATGTTGCTTGCAGGCGATGGAATAAAAAATATAAAGAACAACATCTCTTAGGCATAACAACCACAAGTCTTTACGGCGGCGGCGCTACTCAATATAGTGGTATGAAGTATTGGAAGTCCATGAAAAAGAGCACCACCGGCCAGATCAGTCTTGAACCATCACAGAAAACTATGACCATGCTCGTGAAATGGATGAAAGAAAAACACCCTGTTGATTATAAGAGAGCATATACTCCCAAAGGAGATACAGGTCATGTTGCCACAAGACCAAAGGGTAGATTGTTAGCTCGAGCATATTCAATACTTGGTGTGAAGCCACCCATTGCTTATCAACCACGAGGCGTTTATTTCTGTAGACTATATAAAGGAATCAGAGAATTTTTAAGCCGCCCATTGAAAGATAATTATACTATGCCGTTAGAGTCAGCATTTAATAATAGTCTACCTGTTTTAGTTGATCTTTGGAAAACTAAACATGCCAGTAAACGGGCCGCCAAGGTATTAGGCTCACCACCCCAGGCATTTTACGATGACCTATTAAAATTGACCTGGCGTGAAACAAAAGAGAAGTATAGAGAGGATTTATGAGTGATGTAGACAAACTAGCAATTAAAGGTGGGAAATTAATCGGTGCTAAATTGCATGATATTAAAGAAATTTTTGAAAAATATAGACATCAAACATATGGGCCAGATACGGGATTCGGCAATTCTCGAACCGATGGATTTGTTATGGAAGACCTTTGTTCTGTTCTACTTTCCGCCCAATTCAGTTTATCATCCAGAACAGGTAAAGACTTTGAAAATCTCGAATGTAAATACTTAACATTTGAACTTAATAATAGGAGGTCAGAAAGTAAATTCTGTAATTGTTCTATATGTTCCCAAAATCAAAGAGAAACAATCTATGAAGATTCAATTTTTTATGAAAAGACTCGGGAAATTGTATTAGTTGTGGGATTGTTAAGAAATGGCAAAAAATATTTAGTAGATTTTTTAAAGTATGATCCTGATAGAATTTTAGAAACATATGATCTTATCAAAAGAAGTTTTAATGAATTAATGAGCCCCGGCGGTAGAATTAAAAACGGTTATTTTAAATTGGGTACAAGGATCGAAACTGGTGTACAAGAATGGCAATTTACGCATGCTTTTATAAATCGATCAATGTATAGTACTATACATCAAAGAGCTGTTGCTAACAATGCTGCTTTTAAATGGACAGCAACAAAAGAATTATCAAAAGAAGAAACTGAACATAGATTAGATGAAATAAAAGAATTTCAAATAATAAAAGAACACTATAACAATACTCGGACAATACTCGGAGGATAATTTGAGTTTCGTAAACGTACATTACAACACCCGCAGTAGTAAAATGCACCTATGGGAAGACGTTCATGGGGAAAGGTTTCATGACGTAATTGATTGGGTTCCTTACGTGTATATCAAAACCAACAAATCAGATATCAGAACAATCGAAGGCAAACCCGTACTCAAAAAAGAGTTCAACACATATGGTGATTACTATGAATTTTGTAAAGAACGTTTTGCATATGAGAACAGGGTCAAACCAGAGATTCAATTCTTAGCTGAGAGATATCACAAAATACCAGATCAAGAATTAGCCGCTGAGAAACCAGACCTTAGAATATATACCATAGACATCGAAGTTGCCAACAAGGAATCCTTTCCTGACATTATGAAAGCAGAAGACCCAATAACACTGATTTCTATTCGTGACAGTCAAACAAAAAAGGTCACTACATTTGGCGTCAAGCCGTACACTGGTAACGTAGATGTTACTTATCATCAATACGAGGAATCTGAACTACTTCTTAGATTTTTTAACTACATGTACAAACGGCCGGCCGATGTTATCACAGGTTGGAACGTCTATGGATTCGACCTTCCATATATTATCAACAGATGTAAAACATTATTTGGTGAGGACACTGAACACTTTCAGAAACTTTCACCAATTAAAATAGTCAGAACATGGATGTCGGAACGATTCAATGAGTTAAATGTTGATATCGCAGGCGTCCATGTTCTTGACTATATGGACGTATATAAATGGTACACGCCCAACAAACTTGAATCATACTCTTTAAATTTCGTATCACATTTTGAGTTAGAAAAAGGCAAACTCGATTACTCACAATACAGTGACTTACGAGAATTAATGATCAAAGACTGGAACAAATACGTAGAATATAACATAGTCGATGTCATACGAGTAGATGAATTAGAAGACAAACTTGGCTATATCCGTCTGATTCAGGCGTTGTCATTATTAACAAAATGTCCAATGAAATCATATCAAGCAATGACACAACTAATCGAAGGTGCTCTTCTAACTCATTTTAGACGTAACAACTTATGTGCTCCATTTCTGGCAGGCGGGCATCAAAAGAGATTCCCAGCTGCTTATGTTAAAGAACCACAGAAAGGTATGCATAAATGGGTTATTGATATCGACATCGAATCATCTTATCCATTCCATATTATCACATTGAACATGTCGAATGAAACATATTACGGACGAATTCTGAACATGTCACACCGTGAGGTCGTGAAATATGTCAGAGAGACCCAGTTTCCATCATTCGATATGTCAAGAGATGGTAAGATCATATATTTCGCCGGTGAGAAACTTAAAATGTTTAACAAAGCTGTTAAACGTGGTCTGTTTGCCATCGCACCTTGTGGGTCTGCCTTCAACACCACAAAACCAGGCACCCTGGCGGTAGTTGAGGAACAGATTTTCTACAAACGTAGAGAAGTTAAGAACATGATGAAAGAAATGAGAAAGAGGGTAGTGGAAAAGGGTGACGAGTTTGATATCAAAGCCAAAGAATTATTCTCATTACAGTGGGCGATCAAGATTCTGTTAAATGCCATGTTTGGTATTCTGGCAGTACCATATTCGAGATATTTCAATGTGAACATCGCCGAAGCGATCACATCTTGTGGACGACATACAATTACACAAGGTGAGAATTTTGTTAATGAATGGTTTCGGCAAAATGCTGACATCGAGGAAGACATGGTGGCATACATCGATACTGACTCTTTGTTCATTAGATTAGGTCATTATTTCAAAGACATAGAAGACTTTACTAATGCAGATGATCAAGGTAAAATAGCCATGATCTTAGATTTTTCTGCCATGTTAGAAAAATATGTTAATGATAAAACGTTTACAAATACCCAATTAATAGACTATAATAGCCAAGTAAGGGATTTAAAAATAAGGTTCAAACAAGAGATCGTTGCTAAACGTGCCTTATTCGTCAAAAAGAAAAAGTACGCATATTGGATGGTCAACGAGGAGGGTAATCCTTGTGACGAACTATCAGTTACGGGTCTCGAAATCGTCCGGTCTGATAGTTCTGAAGCGGTCAGAGAACGGTTGAAAGTCGTTTATTCTATGATCATGAAAGGCAACTCAGACGATGAATTGATCAGTACCATAACACGATACAAAAAGGAATTACGAGATGTTGCACCGGAAGAAATCGCTGCCAATATCGGTGTGAATAATATTCATAAGTATCTCAGTACAGGTGTTCCGATAAAGGGTACACCTTGGCATGTTAAAGGTGTTTACAATTATAGAAAATTGTTAAAACGATTCGACCTACGAAACGATTATGAGGATATTTACGAAGGTAATAAGGCCAAAGTTGTTTATCTGAAAAAGAATAAATTCAATGTCGATACTTTGACATATCAGAGGTGGCCCAAAGAATTTGATGAACACATTATAGTTGATTATGATAAAATGATAGATAAATTCTTTTTGAAAAAGATCGGGTTTCTTATGGCACCAATGGGCAAACTTAAATTATTAACCAGTGGTGAAAGAGAGAAAACTCTGAGTGCTTTTTTCGGTTAGGAGAGGAAAATGAAATTTGACAATCGGGAACAGGTATTACGATTTTCATCTGAATACTACGGCAAAATTAAAAAACTGGGTAAAGATGCGTTTCTTGATTACATCGAAGCATCA
>JAEHCK010000116.1 GCA_020696345.1 Thermoplasmata archaeon
ATCTGTCAATCAAAAATCAATCAAGGCATCTGTCAATCAAAAATCAATCAAGGCATCTGTCAATCAATAAAAAATCTCGATTACAGTAATTGAATACAGATATCACTTCGATAATTTACCTTTAGTGCCACATTCCGGGCAAGTTACCGTAATTGGCCGTTCTGGCGAATCGACAACGATCACTGCATGGCATTTTTTACAGGCAACCTTTTTTGGTTTATACCCTTTCGTCTCAGTGTCTTTTGATCCTTTTTGGGTTTGGCTGCGGGTCATACTTGAAGTCAATCCATGATCAACTCGGTTGATCAATGCATCGCGTAGAGCGTTTTCGAAGGTCGAATCGTTGTTGGTCGCTACTTCTTTAAAGGAATCGATGATATCAACATGTAAAGTTAGTTTAACCTGCGTAATATTATCCAATGCTTCGGACAATTCCTGAACTGCTGTTGCCAAATGATTTATATTGTAATCGTCAGCATTGATCTTATTTTTAATGTTCTTCTTCAATTCGTTCAAGGTTAACCATTTTTCTTCAATCAAGATCTTTGATTCTTCTATATTGATATTATCCATTGAATATTCACTATATGCCATTTTATTCCCCCTTATTTCTTTAATACACCTTTTTTACCACACTTGGGGCACTCGATCTTCAATGGGCGTTTTTTGGTGTATATTGGAACTTTTCCTTTACATTTTGGACATTTAATTTCTTTAATTGGTTTTTTCTCTTCATCCTCTTCTTCCACATCATCTTCATCTATTTCGAATTCATAAGATTTTTCTTCTTCGTCTTCTTCATCTTCTTCGTCTTCTTCCTCTTCTTCTTCCTCCTCTTCTTCTTCTTCTTTTTCCTCATCGGCCTCAGGTTCGGTATCCTTCACTAAACCCTGAGCATCTATATAATCTTGAAGTGCTCCACGAAGGCAAGTTTCAACTTTCATTTCGCCGGTTTTTGCCAATTTCGAATACGTATCTACAAGATTTTTTGGGATCTTTAATGTAATGGATTTATAACTGGCTATCTCTTTTTTTAATAAATTTAGAGCATTTGAATGACGGCCAACGTCAAAATCACCCTGGTCAACCTTTTTTTTGATCAGCGTTTGCAGTTCATTCACAGTGCACCATTTATCATCGATAAAAATCTTACCATCATCTAACTCTATTTCATTTTCTGTAGGCATTTGATCCCCCCTACTTCATACTTCTTATTATTTATAGAGTCGCTATATCGTATATACAATATTAATATTTTTTCTATAATTATCTAAAAACAACATAACCATTAAATCTCAAATATGGTATATGCCTGCTCGAAGTGTCCATGAATTTGTTGTTTCGATAAAACGATTCAAGGGGGGAATACCCATGGAAGTAGCGATCAATGGAGAATCACTTACAATAGAAGATGTTTATGCTGTGGCTCGAAAGCATGCAACGGTAGTAATCCCGCAACGCACGGTGGACAAGGTCAACCGCTGCCGTGATATGATCCAAGGATTGATAGACTCTGGTGAGGCAATTTATGGTGTTACCACCGGTATCGGCGAGTTTTCGCGAATACGAATTTCCAAAGAGCAAGCCGAAGAATTGCAGCGCAGGATCGTTTATAGTCATGCTGCAGGTACCGGAAAACCATTTAATGAAGATGAGGTGCGCGGGGCAATGCTGTTGCGCGCAAATGTTATTGCCAAAGGGCATTCGGCGGTTAGGTTGGTTATACTTGAAACCTTGGTTGAAATGTTAAATAAGAATGTTGTCCCCGTTATATACGAGAAGGGTTCTTTGGGCACAAGCGGCGACCTGTCACCGCTTTCGCAAATGGCCGAGGTCGTAATGGGTGATGGTAATGCATATTATGATGGTGAGCTCTTAAGCGGTAAAGATGCCATGGCACGTGCAGGTATTAAAACCTGCGTGCTCAAAGCCAAAGAAGGTCTCGGACTGATCAACGGATCACAGATGTTTACAGCGGTGGGCGCTCTTAATGTATATGATGCCGAGAGATTGCTTGTTAATGCCCAGATCGTTAGTGCGGTCACACTGAACGCATTGAAAGCGGTAATGCGACATTTTGATGCACGATATCATGCGGTGCGCCCTTACAAGGGACAGAACCATATAGCGGAAAATATCCGTAATTTATGTGGAAACAGTGAGATTCTCGAAGTGGATAACCCGCGAGTCCAAGATGCATATAGTCTTAGATGCACAGCACAAGTGCTCGGCCCGGTGGAAGACGCCTTGAGATATATCCGCCAACAGATCGAGATAGAAATCAATTCTGCAGCCGATAATCCGTTATTTTTCCCTGATGATAATACACACATCCCGGGCGGTAATTTCCACGGCGAGCCAATTGCAATTGCATTGGATCTGTTATGTATTATAATGTCCGAGGTGGCGAGTCTAAGCGAAAGGCATACCAATCGATTGCTGAATCCAACACTGAGCGGCTTACCAGATTTTCTGGTGGAAGGCAAAGGATTGAATTCAGGGTTAATGGTATCACAATATACGGCGGCCGCACTGGTCTCGGAAAATAAAATCCTTTCACACCCCGCTAGTGTTGACTCCATCTCGGTCTCTGCCGACCAGGAGGATCATGTCAGCATGGGGCCGATTGCGGCGCTTAAATCGCGTGAGATCGTTAGCAATGTTGCAACCGTGTTAGCCATCGAGCTTATGGCGGGGGCACAGGCTTTGGAGTTTAGAAAACCACAGACGCCAAGCCCGCCAGTACAGGATGTTTATAATGAAGTACGGAAATTAGTGGCAAAACTGGAAGATGATAGAGCGTTGTACCCGGATATAGATAAGCTCACAGTGCTAATTAAGTCCAATAAATTGATCGAACTCGTAGAAAAGGTAATCGAGAAAAAGCTATGGTAGATCACATTGTCAATATCTTGATAATTTGATGGGATGTTGTACATTTCGAATCATTATTGGGATGTTGTACATTTCGAATCATTATTGGGATGTTCTATATTTCGATTAATTGTTAGGATGTTTGATTTGTTTTTTCTATCCCGTTGGTGCATCCCGTAATATCACCGCCATATCTAACATCCTGCTATTTCTACGATATATCTAACATCCTAAAATCTCAGCGACATTTACAACATCCTGCCATCTCAACGACATATAGAACATCCTGCCATCTCAGCGACATATAGAACATCCTGCCATCTCAACGACATATACAACATCTCGACTACAACCCATTATCAATCCATATCGATTACAATTCAACATCAACTAAGCAAATAATAAAGACAGCCTACCACTTGAGTCGAGGGCCATCACGAGTAAGATCGTCATGGATCTTCTCGGAGATCGACTTCTTTGATGGTTGCGTGTTTTTCGTTTTGGATTTAGTTTTGGGTTTAGTTTTGGGTTCAGTTTTAGGTTCAGTTTTGGGTTCAGTTTCATTTTTTATTTTTTTTAATTGTTTTTTTCTGATAATAACAAGACCTAACAAGATCAGAATTGTTATGATAATGACAATCATACTGCAAGTTATTACCCCTGTTCGATCTTCCCAGGTATAATCGGAATCTTCATCTTCTACTTGGATGATCTTTAATGCCATGTTGTTCTTGTCATAGCCTAGCAACGCGTTCTCAATTGAGTTTGGTGTATCAATAGTAACTTTAATGCCCACCGGTCCGGACATGTCATTTGGAATTGCCCATGAAATATTGAATGTTTGACTTTGTGGCTTATCCGAACCCTTAAAATTTATTGAAATATCTTTGATCTTAATGTGATTTGCCTTCAATTCTACAGAGATATTGTTGACTGGAACCTTTCCGATATAATGTAATGTAATGCCAATATTGATCTCTTCACCTATCTTTGGCTCACTATTTGAAAATGTTATGTCATCTACCGTCACCGATAGATCGGGCAATATTAATTCCAGGTCAATGCTGGTTGATCCGTTAATTGTAAAAGTTTTAGTATCTGAATCAAATGGATCACCACCGGCGGCTTCGCCCCATGAGGCGGTTATATCAAATGACGTGAATGGGGTTTTCACGCCCGTATTGTCAACAGTATAAACAGGTACAAAGGTTGAATATGTGCCGAGGGATATTACGTGTTGTTCAAAAATAATCTGTTTTTGGTCATTATCCAATATTAGCAGATCGTAATATGAAATAAAATCCTCAAATTGGTCGATTACATTTACCAGAATTTTCTCGAATTTAATGATCTGGCCTCTGCCATTCATATTATGACCAGTATCGGAGAATTTATTACGGTTCAGTATTGGGTCCATGCCGGTAATATTTAATGCCCATTGTGAATTATTTGCCACCAAATTGTCAGTTATTTGTACTGGTGAATTATAAGCAATAATGCCCTCGATATTATTTACGATCGTGTTATTTTTTATTTGACCAACAACCATCGATATGCCAATGCCCACACGACAATTACTGATCCTATTATCCTCGATGTTGACAATGGAGGTTTCAGCGCTAATACCTGCAATAACGGTCTCATTGTTCGATCTGATATCGTTATCTATTATCGACACGTTTGAATATGTTGCATAGATGCTGACCATATTTATTTCAAACAAATTATTCCTTATGCTTACATTTGTGCCAAAGTTAATTTGAATGGCTCCATAATGACATGAAATAAAAGAGTTGTACTCTATTATGATCGATTTTGAATCAAGTATATTTATTCCGAAATATAATTCGGTAAATGTATTGTTTTTGAGATTTACATTCACACGAGTTAATGTAAAATAATTTTTCACAATCGATATGGTTGAATCGGATATTGAAATTCCCGAATTTTTGATCTCGATGTCATCGATATCATCTATTGATGAATTCTCGATTGAGACATTACAATTGTTGCAAATTATAAATTTACTCGTATTGGTGTTTGTAATGTTTTTAATGATCATATTTGAAAAATCCGCATAAAAACTGAGATAATTATTAGAGATCGAACTGTCGATGACAGATACATTGCTGTACTGTGCATCAATTGCTGCAATAACTTCGAAAAATCGATTGTTCCTCAGCGTAACATCGGAATTCCGTATGGAAATAGAATATGTACCATTTGTGAAGAAGTTATCGAATATTTTCGGGCTTGCTTCGAATATGTATATGAAATTATATTTAGAATAATTCAATCTTGAATGAGCGATCTCCACAGTATCTGAATAAATTTGGATCCCCGCGGAATAGCCTTTTTGATAGACCACACCAGAACATGTTTCCACCGGGAAACTGCTTGATTCGAAATAGAGGTGGTTCAGCTCGCAGTTGTTAATTATCATTTTCCCATAAACGATAATGGAGTAACCGGTAAATAGCTCCAGGTCATCCGGGCTGAAAGTTGAATAGCTTATAATTAATGTGCCACCAGTCTCAACGAGAATTAATATTGGTGCCGTGGAAGCATTTATCGAGATCGTTGCATTGTCGATGAAAAGTGAACCATTTGCTTCGATTATAATTGATCTATCCAGTACGAAAGTTATATCATTGATGTCTTCCGAACCGGAGATCTCCCAGGTGTCATTGGTCAAAAACTCATCATAATTCATACCAGTTTCGCTTTCAGTTGTGTTATAATTGATCAGTTCTCTAAATTCCTTTTGACTTTTAGAATTCTTCACCGACGAATAATTATTCGTATTATCACAAATCATATCCAATGCAGGGATATATGTAGCTAAAATCAGAATAACAAATAATAAAAACGCAATAAACATCTTACGCATTGAAAAGACCCCCTGCCTGAATTACTAATTTAAAAAACATTGTCCTTTTATTATTATTTACTGGGTTCAATTCATCTTTATTATATTTAAATGTTGTTAGTTCTATTGCTTTTCCTGTTAAAATATTAATTTAAAATAACAATTTCCTGATCAAAGCAGCTCCAAGGATAATTTCAGTCTATCTTGCGCCTTTGGATTCAACCTGGATCTGCCCACGAGCTCAAATTCGATTATCTTACCTGGTCTACCATTGAATGGTGTGGCAATTTCAATTTGAAATATCTTTTCTTCATAAGGGCCCAGGGTTATTATGGTATTGTTAAAAATAGCACCCCAATGGCCGGTATCATCCGGTGGTGTATAATTCAAGATCAGATCGATAACATCGTTATTGTCTATGAGGTTCTTCACATGGATATTGAATTTACCATCGTTGCCTGGAACTACCTGTCGGTCTGGTTGTGACGTGTTCAGTTCGAAAGTGCCTATATGTGTGGAAAGAGTGTATGTCCCGGTTGTTGTTCTAAAACCCGAGATATTTACGGTCAGTTCATGGATAATTTTTCCACCTAAATTGATATTTTCACCTGGTGTGACACTCAAGACCACCATAAAATGTTTTTCTGGTCTGAGTTCGAACCCGTTCCAATTTCTTATCAATGAATTCTTGGAATTGCGCAATTGAATGCTTGTATTCCAGTCAGTTAGATTCGTATTTACAGAATTCGTATCATAAGTAAACTCGATATCTCCGGTTTCCTCACCAAGATTGGTTATATTCACATAATATATGGCAGTACTATTAAAATATACAACCTGGTTATTATTATCACATTCAAACTCCAGCTCGTGATCTGTTATTTCCATGAATGCAATTGGTGAATAATGGATGCATAATAATAACATTACCACGCAAAATGCACCGATCGCCTTGCGTTTAATACCCAATGGTGAGATGTCGTTCAATGGCGGTGGGTGGCTCATGCCAAGAAACATGATTATGAACGCAAAAAATATCCAGACCCAAAATTCAGTAATAAATGCCAGAACGATCAGGAAAATAATTACAATGATACTCAATGTTTTTGCATACTTACCCAACAATGCCCGTGCAATGTGTCCACCATCTAATTGTCCGCCCGGGATCAGGTTTAAACCAGTCACGAACAACCCAACCCAACCCGCAAATGCTGTTGGGTGTATTAAACTGTTTTCAGCGGTGGTGGGAAAAAATCCTCGTAATCCTGCAAAGAGCAGTGGTTCGTTGAAGATATATACATTCGAGGGTAATTCACCGATCGACACGGGGTTCAAACCTTCCAGGGTAAAACCTATTATCAGCACGGGTATGGTAACCAGGAAACCTGCAATGGGCCCGGCGGCGCCTATGTCCAGTAACGCCTTTTTGTTAGAAATGGGCTCACGCATACTGATGAACGCACCCATTGTACCAAGCATGAACGGTGGCGGTAGTGGAATGAAATACGGCAAAGATGCGTCAATGTTATGCCGTTTTGCAGCCAGATAATGGGCACTTTCATGAGTGCCCAGGATCAACATTAATGGAAGTGAAAATGATAGAAATCCAAAGAGCACGCATTCGAGATTGAATAAGGGTTGTAAATAAATTTCCGAATTATCAGCTATATTCAGTCTACCGTACCATAAAATACTGCCGGCCCAGGTGGTGGTGATTATGGTCAAGATTATTAAACTGATATTTACCCAGATGTTGCGTGGTTTCACTTTCGGACTGCGGACAATATAGAGTAATGATTCGCCGTGCTCTTTATTGACTTTCGGAATGAAACCATCTTTTTTTAATCTAACACGAATTGCTTCAAAAGTCTTTTCGAATTCATACTGGTTGAAATTGAAATAAAATACCGCACTCTTTTCGTTCCAGCGTATATCATATACTTTGAAATGTTTTGTAACTATAGTTTTCAATTGGTCGATATCGGAGCGTTGTAATGCATCGGCTGGCATTTCAATGTCAGGTAAATCGGATAATTCGGGGTCTGGCATAATGTATCAACTTGATCTTAGTTAATTATGGTATGTAATCTCTACACTTATTTTAATTTACGGTATTATGCAATGGAATATCAAAACACAAAATTTCAATTAAAGTATTTTAGCCTGATCTTATGGTGTCCTTTTTGGCCGCTTCCAAGCTATCTCATTATTTAATTCGAAGATCTTCGCATTCTCCAATCCATCCAAAGAGTCGGAGTCTGATTTTGTATCTTTATCTTTATTTTTCTTATTTTCTTTATCCACCTGGCCCACGTCATCATCTACGGTATGTTCCTGATCCTCGTTAAGATCAGTATCGATGTTTTGTTTTGAGGTGGGAAGCTTAAAACTCAAAGAAGAATCATCATCTTCATGATACTCCAACTCAAGGTCGTGATCTATATCGTGATCTGTGTCGGGTTCTACCTCCAACTCGGGTAAAGGCGAATGCTCGGGTAATGATCCCACACTTACACTTGCCACAGGTCGGTTAGCGGGTTGTAGCGTGGAGGGCGGTGGTGGCAGGGAAGGTGTAAGTTCCAGCACTTGTGGTTGCAGCTGTGCCTGTACCTGCACCTGCGGTTGCAGGGGGTAATTTGAGGCTGAACCCGAACCACCATCACCATAGTCACCAACTTGTTGCTGTTGTTGTGGGTATGTGTGTCCATGTTGATCGTGTTGTTGAAAATTTGTCTGGTTGCGATATGTTGGCTGCGCCTGAATTTGAAGGTCAAAGAACTGACCATCAGCTACAGGTGTGGGTGGATTATATTGGGCAGGTAGCGGCGAACCGGACTCCTCCCATTTCAAGAGCGAACCATCGGATACTTGTACTTGAGAATATTCTACAATGTTATCGTCTTTTGGCGTTTTTTCTCTTTTACGGTGTCGTATAACACCCAAGCCGGCCAAGATCAAAATTATTATGATCATAATAACAACAATATAGAATGTGTCAGGCTCCATGCCAAAAAGCGTGTGTTTTTCCTCCTCGAGTGATATCGTTAACGGCACCACGCTATTGACTCTTTTATCAGTATCCGAATATATCCTTAATTCCAACTCGACATCATGGTATGCCTCGTCCGAGGGAACATTGACATACAATGTCTTATTTACGGTGGAAAACGGTTTTATGGTCAGCGACTGTCTCTGCTGAAAACGTAAGTGCCATTGCACCGGTATGCCATCTATTTCAAATGTGAAATTATCAACAAAATTACCTGTATTTTTGATACTGACCTCGATCTTAACTTCCTTACCTGGTTGAGATCTGATGATCCGGTCATTTAGATCAAGTTCAATACCCGATTGAGATTTAATGGTGAAGTAAAAATCAAAAGTATAATTCTGTCCAATACTACCCAAGGTCCCTTTAACAGGTATGGAATGTACGCCGGCCAGGGCATATTGGTCTATGGTCAATGTCAGGTCGAGCTCTTTTTCACCGTACCCTTTCAAATTGATAGGCCCTTCATCTTCCAGACTGGCTTGACAATTTGAGGATGATGGCGGCTGTTCAGGGATATATAATGTGATCATATCCTCATCATTACCCAGATTTGTTACCAAAAGACCGATATTAGATGATTCACCGGCCTTCAATTCAACCAATGGGTTCGGATTTTCTATGCTAAGGTTGTATATCCTAAGTATGTTGATCTCTAACTTGAGGTTCGCTATTGAGAGGTCACCGACAATGATCCCCTGTAAAAATATGTTATAATTCCCTGCAAATGCATTTTCATACGGTATCACTTTCACGGTGATATTTTCCATACCATTCGCAGGCAAGAATATTTCCCGCTGTTTCTCAAATATTACCTGCCAATCTTCGGGAGCGCTAACAACTTCCAGGTTTGCAGAATCGCGGAAGTTACCCAGATTTCGTAATTCCAGATAGATGATCTTAGATCCATTATTTGGGTCGAGATCATACACTTGATCCACACTTGTCAATGCGATCCCGTAGACACGATTTACCTTCAAATTCAAACTAACATTTGAAGACAGGTCATATCCAACATCTAAACACTGGGCGAATAATTCTAATGGGTAATCGCCAACCAATGTCCCGGTCGGCAAATTGATAATACATTTGAGATCCAACCCACTGAACGGTTCAACCCCGATGGTATTGTTGAAAATTGGTGTTTTAGTTTGAACCTCTTTGAAATAAACCTTCCAGTCCTCCGGAAGGTTGGTAAAAGATAGTGAATAAGATTCTAAATGGTTGCCGAGATTATCCAGATAGATGTCAAATGTAACATTGGTCCCCGGGTCGGATGCTTTGTTTGTGGTCGAAGTGCTGAGGTTAAAATTACAAACCCGAATTACTTCGATATCGATATCGAATACATGTGTTTTCGAGTTGCCTTGAAGTTTACCCTCAACTTCAAATAAATAATTAGTTGCAACAGTCTGGGCAGGAACATTCATTGAGAGTACGACGTCAACTTGCGAAAATCCAGGTAAGGTTACAACATCCTTGGAAAATGACTTGTCCCAATAATGGCTGGTTTCTTCCAAGGATTTACATTTGAGAGATATTGTATCCTCGGAATTTCCTAGGTTGATCACCTGAAGTGTGAAATTGACATCGTTACCTGGAAATACTGCAGCAGAAGCATTATTCAGCTCATTTGACAATATCTCCAGACCATAAATGCGTTTCACGATGGTTCTCGTACCTTGACAAATGGTCCGTTCACTGCTGGCAAGGGAACCAATTACCTTTATATCGGCAACAAACCCAGCCAGGGCATCATCGGCAACCGTGACTGTAAGTGTCACATTGACTTTTTTACCGGGTTGCATGGTCAGACCATAATCGGACAACTGTGCACTCCACTTTGCGGGCACAGTGGAGGTTGATAATTGTATTTGTCGTGTCTGGATGTCGGTGTTCTCTACCTGGATATAATATTCCGTGCTTTCGCCAGGGTTCAGGTAGGTTTGGTTGTTTTCACATTTGAGATTGTATATTGCAGTTGGCAGACCGCCGAGAAGCAGGCTGGGATCTCCGAAATAATTGTATTCAACTATAGTTTTAAAATTAGTGGCCCCACCGGCGCCAACATTTCTGATATAATCGTTCTTCGCGTTACTCAGTAGTGTGCCGGCGATCTCGGATGTGTGCTTGAAGTTGTGATACAATCTTACATTGAGGTAGCCAGATACACTATTGATATGCGATGGCCCCCAGGAACCATAAGCAATACGTGATGATGCCACAACTGCTACTGCGCCGCCGTTGGGGTTCAGCATCATTTGCTCGGCAAGACAGTCGGTACTGCCCTGGTCAAACTCACCGCTTAAACATGCATCTAAATTTACGAATGGCAGTTTATTACCATTGGTTAAACTCTTAACATCATTACTGCTGAAGGTGTTTCCCCAACTGGAATGCAGGCCATGGTCCGAAAAACTGATAAAACCCGCACCGGAATTCCAATTGGTTTTGACATTCTGTTTACTGAGTGTACCGGTTGATGCGTAGAGTTTTATAACATTAAAATCCTGAAGATAGTTGCTCGCAATGTGATCTGATAGGTATTCACCTTCCGGGGTACCGCCGGAGAACGTGTCCAGACCGCATAATACTGCATTATTATACCATGTTTGACCAATTGCGTCGATCTCGTAATTCTTCGTTTTTGCCACCATTTCAGCAACTTCACCTGCTGATGATGCGGGAAATCGGCCAATGTGTACGTCCGGGTATAGGTCGGCATGGTCAATATTGCTACTATTATATTCGCCGAACCTGTCATTATTATTATAATCCCAATTACAAAAAGTGTCACCCGAACCAAACACATCTGCAAAATACAGATCTGAGGCCTCGTCATCGTTTAACCCTTGTTCGGCAACATGCGTGATCCTCGTGGGAATTCTATCTACATCACCAGCCAAAAGCACATATTTGATATCCCATTGCTTGACCGCATTATAAATAAAATATTTTATCTGCTCGGCCTGGTCACGACCTTGTATTTGGAAATATTTTCCGCTTGAGATATCTCCAAGAGTAACTATTACGGTGTCAACACCGGTATTGGTTTTATGTTTTGCAAAGTCGGTCAGCGCTGATGCGAATGTATTCGGACATATTATTATCATATCATGTTCACCTGCACGTACGCTGCCGGTATCTCCCGAACGTGAATGTATTTCTACAGGCTGTTGTTCGGGTTCTTGAGTGGTGATATCAAATTCGCCAATAGTTAAATAATCAATGTAGTTCTGTACTGGATTATATTTTACCGGGAAAATGTGAATAACCAGAAATAAAGTGCGCTCATCACTGAACGGGTTCAGACCCATACCGGTGGAATACTCATACCATTGTTCGGGGTAAAGCCGGTCCGAACCGTAGATCTCCATATCCTTTTCCGGGATCGATTCACGCTGGTCGCCAAAAATATCATAAACAGATGACACAGGTAGTGGTTCTGGTGTTGGCCGGATGGGTTTATTGACTTGTTCGGAATTTACCTGGAGCGCCTCGAATCTTATATCAACAATTTTTGTACCTGGCGGGTAGGTTAGGGTAATGGTGCGATGTGGTAATAATGGTGCACCGCCCGGGGTGGAATAACTGCAGCCAGGAACCAGTACGTCTGAATGTTGGTCGCTCTCTACAAAGTTTGGTGATTGGAAAGCCACCTGGAAGTTTCCAGACTTTCCATTAAGGTCTTCGGAAAATGACAGCCATTGGTCGTCATCAACTATTTGAACTTGCTTTAATGCGGTATCTGTATCAGTATCGGTGTCGAGATCGAGATTTCGACCAGGAGCAGGAACACCAGCAACAGGTTGTTGTATCTGTATCACATCGTCCATTGGCAATGGTGTAGTAACAGAGACATCATCGTTGTTATTAGGTGAATACTCGGTACTCACAACATTTATAGTTGGTAAGATCAAAGATAACAATACAATGATCGAGATCACGACTGAAATTTTTCTCATGCAATCATCATCCGGTTCAGATTGAGCAGTAACAATTTAGGTCCAGTATGATCCATTTGGAATCTTCAGCATTTAAGCTGGCTTGGGAACCCATTTAATAATTAATTAGTTAATTACTATAAGAACGTTTCCTGTATCTATGCGTTAAATAATCATTAATTTATACAAATTATTATTTATCCAATTTAAATAAATTGTTCTAATATGTCGTTGAGATGACAGGATGTTCTATATGGCGATGAGATAATGGGATGTTCTATATGATACTGAGATATCGGGATGCATAAATGATTTAACGTAAATAAATCAAACATCCTAATAATAGATCGTAACGTCCAACATCCTAAAAATTAATCGGAATATTCAACATCCTAATAATGGAGTGTTACGACCAACATTCAATTATTTCCGCATCATTTAAAGTTCTCGATTATCTCCAGCACCTTTTCGGAAAATATCTTTGCATCTTCTTCGGTATTATACAGATAGACCGATGCACGTGCAGAGCCTTTTAATTTATTACGGTTGAACCAGGAATGTACGCACTGCATGCCCGAGCGTATCATAATGTTTTCCAGCTCGTCCAGGATCATGGCGATATCATGCGAGTCCATACCTTTTATATTGAATGCGAACACACACCCGCGCAGATCAGCATCTTTCGGACCGATCAATTCGATCTGGTCATTATTTGATAATTGTTTGGTAATCAGGCGGTTCAAATCATTATCATGTGCTTCGATCTCTGCCAGGCCAATGTCCATAAGATACTGTGCGGCTGCACCGGCGCCAATGATGCCGGCATAGTTTTGTAATCCTGCTTCAAATTTCGCCGGTGGTGGTAAAAACTCGATATCACTATCGGTAACATTTTTGACGGTGCTGCCACCCACTATGAACGGCGAAAGTTCATCCAGTAGATGATATTTGCCGTACAAAACTCCCATACCAGACGGACCGCACATTTTATGTATGGAAATTACAAAGAAGTCCACATCAGATCTTTGGACATCGATGACCTTGTGTGGTGCGCTCTGGGCGCCATCCAACATCGCAAGCGCGCCATGATCATGAGCCATATCGATGATCTCTTTATCTGGTAAAGAGTAACCATCCAGGTTTGACGTGTGAACCATGCTGACTAGTTTTACATCATTACCCATCATGCTCTCCAACATTTCAAGATCGAATGTATTATCGGGATTGGATGGCACCACCTCGACCTTGATACCTTTCAAGGTACTCAACCGCAGCCACGGCACCAAATTGGAATTATGTTCCCTATCCGATACCAAGACACGGTCGCCGTCTTTCAATGCCAGACCGTTAGCGACTAGATTAATACCCTCGGTTGCATTTCTTAAAAATATGATCTCTTCTGCCTGTTTGGCGTTTATGAACCTCTGCAGTTTTGTACGTGCATCATCCATGGATATCGTGACTTGTGTGCCAAGTTTATGTACACTACGCCCGCCACAACATGGGAAGTCGTAATAGTATTCATTCATCTTATCGATCACGGATCTTGGTTTTAAACTCATGCAGGCCGAATCAAGGTAGATAATATTTTTTCCGTTGATCTTTTTTTGTAAAACCGGAAAATCTTCCCGCAGCCTTCGAACATCCATGATCATACCCTCAATTTGTTTTTGAATATAAAAAGAAGTATTTAAGGTTCTTCTCCCGATTTAGGGAAAATAAGATCATTTATAATGAGGAAAATTGTGAATCGTTAATACGCTCACTTCGTTCGCTTGAATTATGATGTAATGAAAGAATGGGGTACTGGGGTAAATCAGCTTTATTGGCGCTTACGGCATTGTAAATTGTAAAGTGAAAATTATAAAATGTAAATTGAAATTACATTATTGTTTTTTTTTATTTTTCAATCTCTATTCTTCAATTTTCAATAACAGCTA
>JAEHCK010000115.1 GCA_020696345.1 Thermoplasmata archaeon
ATTCTTCAATTCTTATCTACCATTCACCATTGTCACTGCCCATAGATAACTCAGCACTAAAGCCATTATACCTTTCATCGAAAACTCATTTGACTCTTCAGACTCTGGACTCTTTAGACTCTAGACCTCTAAGCATTAACTTATCCATTTTACACCCCTCTCCAAATGTTTTTCAACAATAATTCATAGTAATGGTCACCCTTCCCCAAACGATTCTATTTATTTAATGATCGTAGTGGTCGAATCATAGCACTTTAATCCTCTTTCCATTGATAATAATCACCATAGTATATTATGCATTCTTTATTTTGTCAAATACACCTTCAATACGCTCTAATTCAATAATAGCAAGAATACATGTGAATTTATCTTTAAGCTCCAGTAGTCGGCGGGCCATGTATGATTCACGTGCACTTTCAAGTTTTTTAAAGCCTTTTAATTTCGTTAATTCGGAATCCCATGCATAGGTGAACTCTTCAGGTGTTTTGACTTTGAATTTCTTCTTACGCAATTTATTGATCCGCATTGAGTGCCTGACCAAATGAATTGTAGATACATTATTGATGAATGTGTCGGCATATGACGTCTCGTTCATGTCTAATGCAACCACGGGCACCTTATTTTTCAAGCCGAGTTTCAACCCCTCAACCAGGCATGGTGGTGGTACCTGGACCTCACCGTACTTATCTGGGTCTTGTTGTGCGTAATATGCAAGCTTCCGCGCATATGTCACTTCATATCTGGATAACGGGACTTGTTCGGTTTTACCGTCTATCACGCTTTGAAGGCCCAATAGCTCAGGCTCGGATAAATACAGGGCGATCGCATCAGGATTCAACTTTGTAAATGCTTTCTGTACGGTTTTTACTTCCACAGTTAAACCCTTGATCACACCCAGTAGGTAGATCTTTTTACTTTTTATTTTAATTAACTTTAGAACCACAAAGTAGCTGAATAATAAATAGAGTTATAAATCCATCGAAAATTAATGGAATAACTTCCCGGGTTTATCTTGATCATTATTCCGTGATCTCCCGCCATATTTTTCTGAACATATATTGCACAACCTTTCATCTTTAATATAATGCTCACCGCAGGCGATCTTACCGCACATGGAGCAGGTATACATTGCGGGTCTGGAACAAATATTGCATAAACCTGTAAGAGACATGATCCATCAAATCACAAAGATATGAATTAGCTATTTATAACTTGTGTATTGAGTAAAAGGGCACATCTCATTTTTTGAAGTTTTGTACTTCTTTTACCGAGGAGCCTGTCTCTGTCTGGGCGGTAATTGGGCCTGTTGTTGTGGCAGTTGTGGTGGTTGTTGTGGTGGTTGTTGTGGTACTTGTTGCGGTATCGGTATCTGAGGCTGTGCACCTGCACCAGGCATTGGTTGCCTTACACCTACACCCCCAGGCCCCTGTGTTGGTGGCATTTGTTGCATTTGTGGCTGCATTGGTCCTGGCCTAGGCCCAGCCCCAGCCCCAGCCCCTACCACGGACCCCGGAGGCATTGTAGGTAGTGGTCTTTTGAATTGCTGCTCGAATGGACTCATGAACATCTGTGGTATCTGTGTTTGTGGAACCGGCTGACCGAGGGAGGTCTGGGTTTGTGAAAAATCTATAACTGTTTTTTTCTTAGTAGCTCGACTCTTCAATAACATGACTGCAGCAAGTATAATTATTACTATAATTACCATCACCAAAATCATTATTGTAGATGTATTATCTGTCTTTTCTTCAGGGTCACCGCCACCACTTATCGATGATGGTGGGGGTGCATAGGCAGAGATATGGCCAATAGAATCATACCTGAAGTTTTCTACTTTTATATTATTAATATATTCAGTTGCATACGATGTGGTCACCACAAATATCTCAAAATCACCCTCTAGGGGTAAAAATTCACCAGTGATGCCTTCTTCCAGATCCGCCAGCGAGTATTCAACAATAAATTCATTACCATTAAAATTGCCATCAGTCTCAGTGAAGTACCCGTATACCTGATCATCCGATGGCGAATACAATGCAATCTCGAAGAAGTTCTGTGAGTATTTGGCATCATAATTGGGTGAGGGTTCAATATGTTGAGGTTTGACCAGGTATATTTTAATATTAAAATCCACTGGTGCGGTAAGATTCTCATAGAACTTTAATTTAATAACAAGAGTTTCATGTGTATCATCATAATATGATTCCAATCTAACCACATCGATCTCGCCGTATAGCCCCTGGCTAATAGTGATCTTTTTAGTATCATGGTTGTATGAATATTCGATATCGTCAAAAGTCGAGTTATCCCTTTTATATGTTCTATCGCATTTATCTTGTAAAGTTATTGCCTTTCTAATTACGACATTGAACGAGATTTCTGCTTTGTTTTCCTCAAGATCAGTTACGACTATTTTAATTTCATATTCTCCTGCAGGTAAGAGTTTGTTTAAAAGACTGGCCCCATAACCAAATGGTTTCACCATGGAGGATATGTTCATCAACCAGGTAATATTTAATTCCTCTTGGTAAACACTTGGGGACAAGTGCAGATCAAGGTCATCTACAACACAACTGAAATTAATAAGATCATGATTAGTATACCCGCTCAGATCGGATGGTGGACTTATAGTGTACGATTTGATCTCGGGTGGATCCGGGCTGTTTTCAATATTGAACTTCAACTTGATCTCATCGGTAGAATCTTCTTCATCTTCTACTGTAATGATAATATCATATTCACCTACGTGATGATTCGCAGGGGTGAATGCAATTTTAGCTACTTGCGTATTTTCCGAATCATAAGCCATAGGAATATCCGAACCATATAGAGGTGTGATATTGAAATCATCATCTTCGGCAGCGTCCGAATAAAACTTTAGCTTATCACCGTTGATGATGTCATCATCGTATGCCTGGACATGAAATGTCTTTCTCTCACTTTGTTTTGCCTTAATACCTAACTCGGTTTGCATGATCACAACAGTATCCTTTACCTTGGTTAACATCGGGTCATCGTTTACATTTGTTACATCTATTGTAATATTCTCCCAAGCTCTGCTTGGTGTGATCTCAGAATCTTTAGCGTCACGAATCGTAATACTGATATCTACTCGTGGCACATCCGAATTGTCCGGAATATATCTAATTTGCTTTTTATATTCATTATGTTCATCACCTTCAAAAGACTCTATCCATAGATTTTCCATGTAGTTGGGTTCACCATACGTCGAAACATTGGTATTCCAGAATACCTGCTGACCCTCAACTTCGATCGCTTCCAAGGGTATAACCAGATATTCGCCCTCGGTGGCCTCCTGGTCGCCGATCGGAATGAGAATTGGTGGGTCGTTTATACTTTCTATTGCAATTGTAATCTTTGCCTCTGCAACACTAATGCCATCGGTCGCATTGAAACGTATATATTGAGAACCCCACTTGTTTGGCTTAAGGGTTATCGTACAAAAATATTCAGGGTCAGCCGGGTTTCCATAATTCTTTAATTTGGCAGTGAAGATCGAGCAGATAAAGCTATCTCTCCAAGCCGAACCATTCCAGAGTGTGATGTTCAATGGTTGATGGTCCGCATCTGTAAAATGGTCATTCAAATTGATCACAGTTGATTCATCCTCTTCATCCTCGTTCCATTCATATCGATTCGTTCCCTTAACTGTTGGCGGTGTATTTAAAAATACAACTTCTAGTTTGGGCCGCCCGGACAATGTACCCCCCGAGGAATGGAATGTTTTGAAACGATTGGGCCATGATTCTCGTTCTTTATATTTTACTAATAGACCGTAATTTGTGGTTGGAGAATTTCGCCAGCCTGTCACTAGATCATCGATCTCAAATTCATATTCTTCATTGGGCCCCGCCACATTTGTGGCCGCTTCAAGCGGATTTAACACGTAGGCACCACCAGCGCCACCAGACCATGTTGAACCAGTACCTGTTGGTGAGTTCCATGTTGCGCCGTTATTAGTTGGAGTCTGCAGCGTACCGGTCCCCTCGACCCAATCCTGGGTTACTTTATGTATTGAAACATTTGCTTCTTCAGCATGAAATCCCTCGTAGGTCGATGTCGTCAATTTCAACAATGCATCTTCGAGAAGATATTGCTTATCGGGTAGTGAAGAGATATCGAACTTGATCAATGTGGATTCATTCAAGAGGTTGCCGCCGATCAACAGGTTATGATCCTTACCATAATTATTGTCAACATTTAAGTTGTTAGTATATGCGATAAATGTATCATTGCTGGTTAATTCCTCATCTGAATATCTAAAAACAGTAGGATCTATCACCACCGGATAAGTTCTTGCTGGATCGGTAAGCCACGAATATGGTGTTAAAACCGAGATCTTGATCTTTCCACCAGGCAGCGGTTCTACCGAATATTTACATATTGTCATTTCCGCCTGATCCTCATGCTCGAAAGCAACAGGTGCAGGTAGTGTAAAGCGTCGAGAGCCAGTAGATGTATAGAAATGCAACTCCTCTGTGGTGGTCAACTTCTGTTTTACAGGCTGGGCTGCACCATTCATGAACAGTTCAAGATCGTTCGAAGGTGATAATAGCCATGTGTAAGCCAGGTCACTTACTGTTACAGAAAGATCTGATATTGCTGGCAAATTGTAAATAGAATCCAGGAGGATCTCATGTTTCAAAGTATTTTCTTCTACAATGAACAGGTCCGCAGAATTTGGATAAGTGTCAGGGTAGAGTATCTTATTATTCTTCACTACGGCTTTGCTGTTGGTCGGTTGAGAGATCGGATATTCATTGCCAGCCGGATCGATATATGCCATATTCAGCGGTTCAGAACCCAGATCGTCGCCGTTCAATCTGGTTAAGATAACGCCGGGTTGGGAATACCCATCTCTAAAATAGGTGTGTATGGTGTTGTCCTCATTCGCATAATCATATTTGATCTCGGTACCAGTAGGAATTAAGTTGTACTCGGAGATCTTAAGATCGATCTCATCCCATGACCCTTCTAACGTTTTATAATGAACATTTCCAGTGTAGATCTCGTATGTTAGTCGGTCGTTAGGGCCAAGATAGACCTTGGTATTTACAGTTCGTTTTGTAATTAGTTCAGGCCCAAGCTCGGCAATATTCTTTGCCAAATATCTCTCCTGGTTGAACTCCGGCTCGTCCAAAAGGCCAATCTGGGCACACCAGTATAAAACACTTGCTTCTGAAGTCGTTGGTATGGTTGACGATCCATTTTTGTTTGTAGTTGGATCATATAGATCACATATTACATCTTCAGCATTCAACAAGGGGATCATGCTGAAAAACATTAGAAAGATCATAATTATGGTCAGAAATTTATTTTTATTAGTCATTGCAATTCTCATCAAACAACCTCCGCTCCTTTTGTAACAAATTATGGCCATGAAATATTCCTTTACAGCCATTGTCAGAATTAAATAAATATTATGTTTAATTATATCCCAGTAAATTTTATTATGGTATTTTAATCTTTTTCCCAATTTTGATCAACGTGAAAGGATCGGGATTTCTTCTTCCATGGTTATATTAAGAATTATTTCAGTATTGATAAAGATAATGTATATTCTACAATAAACTTTTCTATCCAGGTAGAAATAACATTTATATATTTTACATTTATTACTCTGAATAGAAAAAATAACATTAAATTAACCTCAACCCCATGCACAAGGAGGGATGGATATCGTCGATAATCAAAATTCACCAACAGCACAAAGCGCAATGGCAGAAACACGTGATCAAAGTCAACTTAAACCATTAGCACCTGCCTTAGCGATCAATCTTAATGAACAACTCGATTACCTGGCTTCACATAACTCAGGAATTTCCAGTATGAAATATTTCTATGAACTATATCGAGAATTGTATGGCAATCGAGCAAAAGAATTATTATACCAAAAACAGAAAGGCAAAAAGATAATTGGAGTGCTCTGTAATTTTATACCGTTAGAATTGATAATCGCAGCTGATGCGATACCGATTAGGTTATGTACAGGATTTCAAGAGCCCATTTTATTGGCCGAGGAGATCTTACCACGTAACTTCTGCCCGTTGATCAAGTCCCTTTATGGTTTCACTTTAATGAATTCACCACATTTCGATCTTGTTGATGTTATTGTTGTTCCGACCACCTGTGATGGTAAGAAGAAATTAGCCGAGATCTTGGCGGAGGCCAAACCTACCTGGGTCATGGAGGTGCCGCACACTAATGAAACACCACAAGCACGCCAGTTGTGGTTAACGGAGATACAGCTTTTTAAGAAACAACTGGAAAAGGTCACGGGAAATAAAATAACAGCAAAGAAATTACGTGCTGCGATCGAGTTATTGAACCACAAACGTGCTGTGACCCGGCGATTGTATGAGCTTCGTAAGCGAACCCCGCCACCGATCTGGGGCCGCGACGCAATGTTGGTTACGAATCTATCTTTATTCGATGATACCAAACGCTGGACAGATAGGACTGAAGCATTGTGCAATGAACTGGAAAAACAAAAACCTGTATGTGGCATCTCATACCCACGGGTTATGATAACGGGCAGTCCCACGGTTTTTCCAACCTGGAAGATACCTATTTTGATCGAAGAGTCGGGTGGTGTTATTGTTATGGATGACATTTGCACTGGCTCTAAAGAGCTTTGGGATCCCATTGAATCCGCGAATTGGACAAAGAACGATATGTTAATTGCCATTGCCGATAAATATCTGATGAACACCTGTGCGTGTTTCACGCCAAACCTGATCAGGCAGGATCGAGTGGTACAATTTGTAAAAGATTTCAAGGCGGATGGGGTTGTATATCATGTTCTACAGGCGTGCCATATTTACGGCATGGAGCAAATGCGTATTGAAAAGGCACTGAAAAAGATAGATATCCCATTATTGAATATAGAAACCGACTTCAGCCAGGAAGATGTGGAGCAGATAAGAACTCGCATTGAAGCGTTCTTAGAGATCATATCATTACGTAAAAATGTACCGGCTCCGGTCACGGTACCCACACCAGCTGTTGTCGGAACCGCCACGGGCCAAGTTGGGAGTGCACAAACAGCAGCAGCACCCGCACACGCACACACTCCTGCCCAGGCAGTAACCGTACAGGCATTCGACCCCACACCAAAACCAGCTCAGACACAGACACAAACACAGACACCTGTACAAGTACAGGTATCGGCTGCGCCTGCCGCACCAACTCCCTCTGCCACACCTACACTTACACCTACTGCGACAGCCACAGCTACAACCTCAGCCACACCCACACCTACTGCTACAGTCACAACAACTCAAACTGCTACAGCAACCGCTGCAACCTCACCCACTAATACACAAGGTACTCCTATCGCCCAAGCAAAATCTGCCCGGGAAGATAAAAACCAAGGATAAACTTCAATTTTTTAACGATATTTTTTTAAAAAAAGGTAAATGTATGCAATAACTTTTAATAGGAAAAATGCTACTTTTTTTTATAGGGATGAGTAGCATATAAGTCCCATACCGTTTGCTACTGTTAATCTAACAGATACGACAAACTTAAAAAAAACGGTGGGCTGTGCGACAGGAATCCCATTGCCTGCTCATCCCATTTTCATTTTTTTTAATAACAATATTTTTAAATAACCAAATCCATTCCATAGTGTAATTATTCATATCAATAATTCTAATATCCAATTTCCAATATCTAATAAATAGGGAATACTCATGCCGAAACATACAACTTCCTCTAAACCTAACTCCAACATTGACTCTAACATCAAATCTAACTCTAAAACACAATTGAACGAATCTGACAAGTTGAAACGCGCTATTATTGCCGGGAGTGTGCTCGCTGGTATCTATTTTTTCGACAAGATAACCGCTGATGAATGGTACGAGAAAGACAAGGACGGAAAATTAGTTTTTAAACAAAAAGACCTATTTGATGAAATTTTCAAATAAAGCAACCATACAAGAATTCGGTAGGTTCTATTCGATCTGAGGTGCAAACATGGATAAAATTGTTGAATGTGTACCCAATTTTAGCGAGGGTCGCAGGCTCGAGGTGATCGATTCCATCAGGGAAGCAATTTCAAGTGTAAATGGCGTAAAGTTACTGGACAGCGAGCATGATCCAGATCATAATCGAGCGGTTTTAACGTTCATCGGCGAGCCCGAACCCATGAAAAAAGCAGCATTTGCCGCGGTATCGAAGGCTGCGGAGCTCATTGACATGGAGACACATACGGGCGAGCACCCGCGAATCGGTGCAGCAGATGTGGTGCCCTTTGTTCCGCTTAAAGGTATGACTTTAGAAGAATGTGCCGCACTTGCTCGCGAGCTGGGTAAGGAGATCGGCGATAAATTGGGAATTCCCGTATATCTTTACGAGGCTGCAGCAATTCGACCGGAGCGAAAGAACCTGGCCAAGGTGCGTAAAGGCCAGTATGAAGGATTAAAGGTCGCCATCATGGAGGACCCTGAACGTAAACCTGATTTCGGTCCATCGGAAATGCATCCGAGGGCGGGGGCCGTTGCAGTTGGCGCACGTATGCCGCTGGTTGCGTATAATGTAAATCTGGATTCGAATGATCTTGACCTGGCCAAACGCATCGCAAAAACCATCCGCGAGCGTGATGGCGGGTTACCAAACGTGAAGGCGCTGGGTCTCGAGATCAAGGAACGCGGGATCGTACAGGTATCAATGAATCTTACAAATTATAATATTACACCAATACATGTAGTGTTCGATAAGATCGGCGAGGAAGCAAAACTTGCAGGTGTAAAAATATTGGAGAGCGAGGTGATCGGTCTGGTTCCGCTCCAGGCGATGGTAGATTGTGCAAAGTATTACTTAAAGGCCAATGAATTTAAGGATTCACAACTTCTCGAAGTGCGGCTCTGGGAATGATCTAATAATATCAATAATAATTATAATAATCTTAATATTAATATTTGGAGGGAGTTACAATACTATGACCATCAGGAACGACACAAAAGAACCCGATCTGGATAAACTCTCGATCGCAGAGTTTACCAGTACACTTGGTTCGAGTTCACCGGCACCGGGTGGCGGGTCAACGGCGGCCGCTGCCGGCGCCATGGCCGCGGCATTGGTATCGATGGTAGCAAAAATAACGCTAAAACACAACACGAGCGAGCTTACACAAAAAAGGCTGAAAACAATTATGAACTCAGCAAACCAAATACGTGAGGAATTCCTGATATTGATCAATGAAGATTCCGCAGCGTTTAATGTCATTATGGCAAGCTTTCATTTGCCAAAAACCAATGATATTGAAAAGCATGAACGTTCGTCGGCCATTCAGGCGGCGACGAAGCATGCCGCGGAAGTACCATGTTCCACAGCACAGCTGGGTTTGAAAACACTGAACTTGATAGATAAATTAACCGAGATAGGTTCAGAGCAGGCTATAACCGATACAGGTGTTGCCGGTCTGATGGCGTATTCTGCCATTATTGGTGCGAGCTGGAATGTAAGGATCAATCTTTCCTCGATAAAAGATGAAGCATTCGTACAAAAAACCAGTACCGAGATCGATCTTATTTCGGGCTCTGCAAAAAATATTTGGTTAGAGATCGTAGAAAAGATCGAAAATAAGATATGATCAACTAAAGGTGTAATGATACAATGAGTGAAAAATTATGGTCGCCCTCAAAAGAACAAGTAAGATCGGCAAACTTGACAAGATATATGGATTTTCTAAGGGAAAATGAGAATTTAAATTTCGGTTCTTATGATGAATTATATGATTGGTCGATCAATAACCGCGAAGCTTTCTGGGCCTCACTTTGGGAGTTTTTCGATATAATACACTCAATATCTTATGACACTGTTTTAGAGAACGCAGACGAGATGTTGGACTCGATCTGGTTCAATGGTGCACGGCTCAATTTTGCCGAGAACCTGCTTCGATTCACCGATGAGCATCCTGCGCTGGTGTTCAAGAGTGAGTCGTTGGATCGAGCTGCGGAGATCTTGACCTATAAGGAACTTAATGATCTCGTGGCAAAGCTTGCAAATGCAATGCGTGAGCTGGGTATAAATGCGGGTGACCGTGTGGCTGCGTTCATGCCGAACATGAACGAGGGCGTGGTTGCAATGCTGGCCGGGGTAAGCCTGGGTGCGATCTGGTCGTCATGCTCGCCAGATTTCGGGTTCTCCGGTGTAATGGACAGGTTCGGGCAGATCGAGCCAAAGGTTCTGTTCACCGCTGACGGATATTTCTATAATGGCAAGGCCCACGATTCTCTGGATAAAGTCTCACGGATCGTCAAGGAGATCACCTCGATCGAGAAGGTCGTAGTTGTTCCTTATATTGATCCAAAACCAGATATCAGTGGAATACCGAACTCCATACTTTTCGATGATTTTTTGGCTGGGAAAGACGGGTTCAAATTTGAGCAGCTGCCGTTCGATCATCCGGTTTATATCCTGTATTCTTCAGGCACCACAGGTATCCCCAAGTGTATGGTCCACGGTTCGGGCGGGACATTATTGCAGCATCTGAAGGAACTGGTTTTGCATTCAAACCTGAAACGCGAGGATAATATATTCTATTTCACCACCTGCGGCTGGATGATGTGGAACTGGCTCGTGAGCGCTCTTGCGGTGGGTAGTACAGTTCTGTTGTTTGACGGTTCACCGTTCTACCCGAATTCGGAAACATTATTCAAATTGGCTCAAGAGCAAAAAATGACGCACTTTGGCACCAGTGCAAAATATGTTGCAGCCATTGAGAAGGATGGGCTGAAACCCAACGAGAAGTTTGACCTTAGTAGTCTTAAAGCGGTCATGTCCACGGGCTCGCCGCTATCGGTGGAGAATTTTAAATTTGTTTATAAATACTTTAAGCCTGATCTACAGCTTGCCTCGATCTCGGGCGGCTCGGATATAGTTTCATGCTTTGCGTTAGGCAACCCCATTGAGCCTGTCTGGGCCGGTGAGCTCCAAGTACGTGGGCTTGGCATGAAGGTTGACGTATTTGACGATGCTGGTAATTCCATTAAACAAAAACAAGGTGAACTTGTATGCACCGCATCGTTTCCGTCACAGCCAGTACATTTTTGGAACGACCCGGATAAGGTAAAGTATAAAGCAGCATATTTTGAGACGTACCCTGGTATCTGGCACCACGGCGATTATGCAGAACTCACCGAACATAACGGCATGATCATCTACGGCCGTTCGGATGCTACATTGAACCCAATGGGCGTACGCATAGGTACGGCGGAGATATATCGACAGGTGGAAGGTTTGGACGAGATCGAGGATAGTTTAGTGGTTGGCCAGTCCTGGGAGGATGATATACGAGTGATATTATTTCTCAAACTGAGACCTGGGATGGAATTAACGGACGAGCTGGTGAAGAAGATAAAAAGCAAGATCAGGGCGAACTGCACACCACGGCATGTACCTGCGAAAATATTGCCGATTGAGGATATACCATATACGATCAGCGGCAAGAAAGTGGAATTAGCGGTGAAAAAAGTGATAGCCGACCAGGAAGTTTTAAACCGCGACGCGCTCAAGAACCCGGAGGCTCTGGAGTTGTACAAGAGCTTACCAGAGCTGGAGAATTAGGATTTGAGGCCATGGGGTGTTTGTGCCACGAGGCTGCACAGGAGATGAGGGTAGGCCACCTCGGAGACGGCTTTCAGGAGCAGAATTCATGTAAATCTAAGATATCACTCCATTATTATCGGGCTCGGGCTCCACTGCGTTAGGCTCTGTTTAAGTTTCGCTTGTCAGGCTCTGCTTATATTTCGATGGTTTCGGCTCGGTAGATATTAACCCCGAGCCTATTTCAGCTGAAATATATTAGAGCCCGAGCCTATCTCAGTGATAATAAATCCGAGCCTATATCAGCTAAAATATACTAGAGCCCGATCTTATATCAGTAATAACAAATCCGAACCCGAATTTGGATCGATCTAAACTTAGAAGATACCTGTTTATCAAGGGAGAAACTCAAGTAGATCGAGAGGTTCACGTCCGGTTCTGTGAGAGCGTGGGGGTGAAATTCCCCTGCGCTACTCGGCAGGATTTGGACATTTCAAAACAGAAATTAATCTTTCAAATATCTTCTATATTCTTTTACATATTTCCTAAAAAACCATTGTAAGAACTTACTTTCATCTTTTGTATTTTGCGATCTTTCCAATGCATTATTATAACTATTTCTATTTTCATATTGAATATTCCGCATTGGAAATTTGTGTTTGTTTAACACAAAATTCATTAACAATCTACTGATCCTACCATTTCCATCAGTGAACGGATGTATTGTTACGAATTTGAGATGGACCAATGCCGCTTGTACAATTGGATGTAATATTGTTTTATTTTTATTATACCATCTTAAAAACTCCATAAGTAATGGGTAAACCTCAGCAGGAAAAGGCGGCATAAATTTACTACCTGAGATCGCAACCTGATGCTGTCTTATCTTACCCGATATTTCAGGCTTTGATGAGTCAAATAACTTTTTATGCCAGAATAGAATTGTTTGAAGAGTCAGGTCTTTCTTATAATTTAGCATCTCATAAAACACATTTTTATGTGCTTCTGCTTCTTTGACATCATTTAATGGTTTTGTATTTGGAGTGATCTCTCTTTCAAGCAGTTCTGCTGTTTCTCGAAGTGTTAGTGTCGATCCTTCAATTCGCTGAGTGTCGTATGTGAATCTGATCATGAAGGTTTTTAGTTCTTTGTCCTTTGCCACCTTAGGCATTAATTTTTGTTCTTTTTGATAATTCTTTTTAATATTGTCCAGAGTTGGGAACCATATTTCTCGGTAGATGTCAAAGAGGAATTCGGTTTTAAGCTTCTCAATGTTATTTGGGATCTTTTTTCCGAGATATTTTTCTTTTTTTTCAACTCTACCATCTTTTCTTATAGAATGAGCCAGATAATAATATACTTGATTTCTTGTTATTTTCTTTTTTATTGAAACCATAATCAGGTTTATACCCCTACAAATTAATAAACATTTCTATTTCACATTAAAAGTAGGGGTACGAAGATTGATGAAGCGTATGATACACACCCTATCTGGCGCGCCAGCACCATCTACCTCGATGAGTTTAGCTGATAACCCCGGCCCAAGCAACAATCCATGTTGAGATTTTCACTTTTACCTTTTACATTTTACCTTTTGGCTGGGTAAGAATTCTTTACTCAATGTTATTTATTATAAGAATTCTTAGCTCAAGAATAATTTGTGCCAACAAATTGTTCGAGTTTGACTTTTCCTTTAGGTTTCCAATAGATTTCATAAAAAAATAATTACCTGAAGTTCCATACCGGTTCCGGAGGCAACTATGGACCTATCATTAACCGACGAACAAGCACGTTTTCGCCACAAGGTGCACGACTTTGCCCGGCATGAGCTTAAACCATACGCCGCCGAGCGCGACCGCACCGGTGAGTTTCCCTGGGATTCGTTGAAAAAAATGGGACAACTAGGTTATCTGGGGATGCCCATACCAAAGGAGTACGGCGGTTTAGGCCTGGATACGATCAGTTATCTGATCGGTATAGAAGAGCTCTCGGCCGCATGCGGCTCAACGGGCGTGATCACCGCGGTGCATACTTCGGTGGGCACTTATCCGATATATCTATTTGGTACAGAAGAACAGAAAAAGAAATATGTAACCACTCTTGCCCGTGGTGAAATACTTGGTGCATTTGCCATCACCGAACCGGGTGCAGGCTCGGATGCAGGTTCTATCGCCACTACTGCACAACCGATAGACGGTGGAAACGAGGGATATTTGTTAAATGGCACTAAGGTATTCATCACGAACGGCACTTCGGCGGGAACTGTTATCGTGATTGCGGTTACCGATAAAACAAAAGGCCATAGGGGTTTGTCAGCGTTCATAGTAGAAAAAGGAACCCCCGGGTTCAAGGTTGGCATGGGCGAGAGTAAACTGGGGCTCCATGCATCGGAAACCTCTGAATTGATCTTCGAGAATTGTGAAGTACCTCGCGAAAATTTATTGGGCGCCGATGGAGATGGTTTCAAGATCAGTATGATAACCCTCGATGCAAGCAGAATTGGTATTGCCGCTCAGGCATTGGGTACAGCCCGTGCAGCATTCGAGGAGTGCATTGGTTTTGCAAGATCGCATATATCGAACACCAAACCATTGAACAAACATCAAGGTATTCAATTCGTGCTTGCAGATATGGCAACACAACTCGAGGCGGCGCGGCTCTTGATGTACAAAGCGGCCGATATGAAGGATCGGAACATGCCGTATACAAAAGAGGCGTCAATGGCAAAAGTGTTCGCATCAGAGGTGGCCATGCACATTACCAACACGGCTTCGCGTATCATGGGTGAGTTTGGTTTTTCGATAACCTCACCTATGGAGCGATATCTTCGCGATATCAAGGTTTCGGAGATCTACGAGGGAACATCAGAAATACAGCGGCTCATTATCGCCAAACAATTGTTGAAATGAACAAACATTCAATATCGTATCAAAGCTTTTTATATTATCTTCGACATTCCATGTTAGAATATGCACTTGGAGGCAAGTTATAAGATGAAAACACCCCAAACACGATTTGTAGATATACCTGCGGTCTCGATCCTAAAGGGTGTAATTGTATTGGCCCGCAATGATGCGTATGAGACCTTAACGATCGATGATAAGGTACCCAACACTTTGGACTTCATAGAACTATTGACCGAACACTATGAGACCATTTATATTAC
>JAEHCK010000025.1 GCA_020696345.1 Thermoplasmata archaeon
CAAACATTAGTCTTTGATTCCAAACTTACAACATATGAAAAGTTGGAAGAACTGGACAAGGATAATGTTAAGTTCATCACTTTAAGACGAAGGGGGAAGAACTTGATCGAAAATGCTAATAAAATTCCAGATGAAGATTGGATACCTGTCGATCTGAAAAAGAAAAAACGTAAGCATAATAAATTCAAAATATCGGTTAGTGAGATAACGTTACCAAGAACGAAGTTGAAAGTTAGACAGGTAATCTTTAAGGATCACGGTAGAGAAGTTCCCACATTTCTGATTACGAATAACTTCGATATTGAGTTGGAAACGCTGGTTTTACATTATTCAAATAGGTGGCTGATCGAGAATAAGTTTTCAGAAATTGTGGATTTTTTTAATCTCAATGCGTTGAGCTCACCATTCATGATCCGGATATATTTTGATGTGGTATTGACCATTGTGGCAGATACTCTTTATAGGTTGTTAGCACAGGATCTGAAAAGATTTGAAAACTGCACACCAAAAACCATTTTTTCAGATTTTATCAATTGTAAATGTAAGGGTCAAATTATAGGAAATGATATTGTCATTCGAATGAAAAAGAAGGCAACATCACCACTTTTCATGTCAAATGAGATCTTCCAGAGGTCCTATCCGGTGCCTTGGTTGGGAAATAAAAATGTTAGGTATGAATGGATGCCTTGATTAGGGTGTGAATATGCTACTTAAACCCTTGGCGAAAATCGGTGTTAAACTCAAAATTATAATAATTGTTAAAATAATATAAAATTGAAATAAAATTGGAAAAGTATTTTTATCTTTATCTTTCTCAGGAGGATAATAAGGATAGCTACCATTTGGATAATAATCTGGATTAGTGGGATCTGTCCCCGAAATGAATTCTTCCAAACTTGTCATTCTATCATTATCCCAATCACTATGACTATCAGTAAAATTAAAAGGATCTAATCCATATTGTACTTCCCATGCATCTGGAATACCGTCATAATCGGAATCAAAGGCATACAAAGGATTGTTAGGAAAAACATCAATGCCATCTGGAATTTTATCATTATCTGAATCTAATAAAATGTCAAAATACATTTTAAAAGTGAAATTTTTTATTTTCGTTAATAGAATTATTTCAATTTTATACTCATCTGGTTGTATATCTTTTGGGATAATTATTGAAAAATCGATTTGTTTTTTTTCAAAAGGATTCAAATTAATTTTAAAATCTTTAGTTACATTATGGTTAAAATTTAACTTAATATTATATGAAAAATTATTAATTAAAAGAGTTATCACTTCATATCCATTGCCATAATTTGAAATATTCATTGTGGAATTTATTGTACTATTTTGAACAGTTTTTACATATTTGAGACCAATAGATGCTGAAATATTATATATTTGATTAATAACTGTAATAATTTTTAAACTGTCCGTAATATTGCTTTGTAAAGATTTTGCAGTAATTACTCCTTGGTCTGTTGTATTTGCTATTGCAATATTAGGAGCTTTATGTTTTAATCTAATTTCGCGTGATTCAAATGGATATAATGTTACATTTTTATAATTCAATGATATGTTCCATTTAAATTCAGAAGTAGATAAATTTATCAGATCTGGTGCATTTCCTTGATTAGTAACACGGAGAATATAAATTGTTTCTTCACCAGGATTAGCATTTTTTTCTGATTTATTACAAAATAATATCATTTTTCTGATTAATTCAACCATGCTTTTAATTATGACATTTGATTTACAGCTTGGATTTTGTAAAGATTCACCCAATATATTAATCGAAACCTGAACGCCATAAGTTGCATTTGCTGGTGCTGTAAGATTCAAAAAAATTATGTTAATCGATTTAGGTTGTAAATTTATCAAATTTGAATTCAATTTTCCAGTCCAAAATGGTGGTAATTTGGATATTGATAATTTAATTGAATCATTAACATTTCCTTTATTTTTCACCTCAATTTCATAAGAAACAGAATTATCTGGAATTATGTATTTATTTTTCTCCCGACAAGTCAAATCAACATCAAATTTCACATCCA
Organism: Thermoplasmata archaeon; assembly: GCA_020696345.1. GTDB lineage: Archaea > Thermoplasmatota > Penumbrarchaeia > JAEHCK01 > JAEHCK01 > JAEHCK01. The sequence goes on from JAEHCK010000025.1 coordinate 2,052, forward strand.
TGTAAGTATTAGTTTCAATTGAATCTTCAATAACCATTATATCTTTTTGTCTGCAAATTACAGATATATTTGCCCATTGATCAATTGTTGCATCAAATGGTGCTGTGATCGTAAGTTTAACCTTAATTGTTTCAGAAAGGTCTAAATTAATTTCTGATTTCTCTAACTTTGCAATCCAACCATGAGGAATATTACTAGTTTCAAGTTTTAAGTTATAATCTGATTTGCTTTTAGGAATTGCAATATTACTAACAGAGATTACATATATTACAGATTTTCCAGGTTCTACTGTTTTATCAGTATCTTCACATTTTAAAAAACTACCAAATAATGGCCGAATAACTATATCCCAATCATTACTATTGCTGATTGTCGAATCGTTCGTTTGCCAAACAATATATAATGTATTTTTAAATTCGATTAATTGAATATGTGAATTAAAAGAATAATTTCTATTTGGTGAAATTTGTTTAATATCATCCCAATTATTTCCATCAAAAGAACGAATTAGTATTTCTCTTCCTATATTATAAACTCCTGATTGATATATTCTACAATCCCAGCCGGCAAATAATTTGTTCTTAAAATTAATTAGTTTTGGATTTGAATTATATTGATCTTCTCTGGTTCTATTTAATTGTATAATTTTACTCAAATTTATATTTGGATATCTAAAGTTCCTAAGTTTAATCATCCCGGGTAGAGTTGTTGGCGAAATAAAATCTGACCAGATTATATGACCTTTATTATTAAAAAAAGATAAATTAGGATGATATGAATCATAATCCCCCGTTTGTCTTTTTTGATCATCGACAATAAATTTATCTTTCCAAATATTACCATCATATATTTTCGCACTAAAATTTTCGCTGTTTCCCCAACAAGCAAATAATAAATTATTTGTATTGTCGACTTCTAATGTGGGCATACCATATTCGGAGTCAATTAATTGGGCATCTGTCCATTCAATTCCATCAAATTCACGAAAAAACATACCCCACATTTGTGGGTTCTCATATTGGTGTTTACCATACCAACCATAACATAATTTATTATTATATACTACTCCATCACCCTTTCCGCCATAACTAAAATTTATTACGTTGCTCCATTGAACACCATCATAAGACCGCATCCGGATAATAGATGGTTCATCCTTTTCCCACGGACTATGTACCCAAAAGGCATATAATTTATTTTTATAAACGATTAGATTTGGAAAATAATCATCTTCGGTACCTACTGCATCGCCTGAATTAAATTTTGTTTCAATTAATTTTGGAGATAATTCAAAAATCGCACTCCAATTTTGGCCATCGAAACTGCGAATCACAATGTCATAATCGGGTTCATCTAAAGCTGTTGGGCTGGTTATACCCGGGTCATTACTACTCCAGGCCACATATAATTTATTATTATATGTTTTCATCGAAACATATTTATCATCACCGCTATCCGTGGGTAATGTAATTTCTGTAATTGTATCTATTGTAGCTCTCGAAGCCATGGGCTTAGTATCATTATCCAAGTTGTCGTCATTTTCAATTTTTGTGGTTACCTCATTAGAATTAGGTTCCAATACTTGTCCAAATATGGGCATTCCATTTATATTGATAATAAATAATGCAAAGATAATGTAAACCGATATCAGCAGCCTATTAAATCCGTACTCACTCATTTTATCATAAATTTTACAATTGTTTGATAATATATAAATTTTATAGGACAACGGTCGAATATTATTTGATTTTAAAAGAATATGTTCCCATCAATTCACTCCCCTTTTTCTCTCGGTCGAGTAGTGCGGGGGATTCTCACCCCACGCTCTCACAGAACCGGACGTGAACCTCTCGATCCATCCGGCTCTTATTACGGAAGTTCATCGTTACTACGAGTTGTTCCGCCCCTGTGCCCTGCATCGGTACTCTGACTCTTGTGGGACCTCGTGGCACAAAAACCACACCCCCACCCCGTTCTCAATAGAACGCGAATCTAATGGATGCTATGGATTATCACGGATAATAATAATTTATTACTAAAAATTCTGCAATCTAGGTATATCCGTCTAATCCGTGTCATCCGTGTTCTAATTTCCAAAAAAAATGTGATACCATACTCCATGAAGAACTCTGTGGGGTGAAAATTCCAGTTTTTATTTCGACTTTTACCTTTTACATTTTGCCTTTTACCTTTTCAATAGATGATCGATATGACCATCTCCATTCCGATTTGTTACAACTGTGTTCATGAATAGTTCAATATGTTCATAAACAAAAAAAGTATTTGAAAATCAATTTGAATATTATGTAACATTATGAGTTGTATGGAGGTTAACCGTGGTGAGATTATCTGTAAAGTATAAAAAAGCGAAACAACACATGTTTTTTGTGATGATAATTTGTTCGATCTTAATTATTTTCTCGATCATGCAATATTTTACAATGAAAGATCTTGAAAACGGTATTGTATTAAAACAGGAAAAATTCAACGATCAACCACCTACGCCTTGCGAGCCCTTTGGAGAAATCCTTATGTTAGATTCAGATATAATAGAGATCAATGGGACCTATTATCATCATCCAGACAAGTTATTCGATATCGAGGAGATCTGGATATACGGCACCAATGAGACCGACCCTGACACTGACGGCGACGGTATGGAGGACGGTTGGGAATATAAGTATGGAAGAACAAAACTGAGGAAATTTATCAAGTGGCATGATAATGAATTTAACACTAAATGGATACATATAATAAATAAAGATTACAAATGCATCTTACCCGATATTGTTCCAATAGAACTTTGGGTGATAAATCCGCTTGATCAAGATGATAAATATCTTGACCCGGATGGAGATGGGTTGACTAACTGGGAAGAGTATTTGTTAGGCACAGACCCTTTAAATATCGATTCGGATTCGGACGGTCTTCCCGATGGTTGGGAGATGACCCATCGTAAATGGGTTGGAGGTGAAGGAGTAGGCGGAGTTGGGGGTGGAAGTGTAGTTGGAAGCGGCGCTAAATATTGTTATAACCTAGACCCATCAAACCCGGATTCAATTGTAAATGATGATCTTGATGACGAGGATAATGACGGCAACTTCGATCCATACGAGGATATCTGGGATGGCCGTGATAACGACGGCGATGGTGAGATCGTACTCGGTGCCGCCGATGGTATTGATAACGATGATGACGGTTTGATCGACGAGTGTGATGAGATTAGTTACATAAATTGGCTCGATGATGACGGCGACGGGCTCGTGGATGAAGGTATCGACGAGGAATGGGACTTGAACGATGCAAATGAAGACTATGATCTGGATGGAGTATGGTATACAATTTCATGGATGGATGATGACGGTGACGGTGAATATGACGAGGACCCGATCGATGACGATGGCGACGGGTTGATCAACGAGGACAGGTTGGATGGTATTGATAACGACGATGATGGTTTAATTGATGAGGACACCGGCGGAATAGAAGATGATAATGACGGTGATGGTTTGATCGATGAGGATCCCTATAGATATTATCATCCGTTCACTAATCTAATGGAATACCGATTTGGCCATGACATCGATGGTGATGGGATTAACGAAAATACTACCTGGCCCAATGAACCTGATACGGATGGTGATGGATTGTTCGATGGCTGGGAGATCTGGTATACCGATTATACATTCGATGAAAATGATCGGCAAAAGTACGAAGATAATGATACACTTCCCCGCGGTTGGGAAGAGCTGTTCAATGGCTCGTTGGTGATATTCCCCACCGACTATATACCTCGTGGTTTCAAAGATCCCGAGACAGTTCAAGAGTATATTGGGAAATTCGATCCTACCAAAAGTGATTCGGATAATAATGGGATACCCGATGGTAACGAAAATTATGACGGGGACGAATGGATAGACCCACATAAAATTCATTATGATAAACCAATACCAATACCATGTAATAATTATGCAGAATATCAAGGTCATTCAGACCCTACATGGCTAAAAAGTGTTCCTAAAGTGATGGATTGATCAAATACCTCTAATGGTTATGGAATCATGAGTGTTGAGATGTTGTATGTTTTGATTTTTTATTAATGGTAAGTTCTACATTTCGATTGATTATTAGGATGTTCTATATTTCGATTAATTGTTAGGATGTTCTATATTTCGATTAATTGTTAGGATGTTCTATTTTGTGATTAATTATCAGGATGTTGGACGTTACGCTTATTTGTTAAGATGTTAGATATTTCGATTTATTGTTAGAATGTTAAACGTATCGATTCATTATTAGGATGTTCAATATTACGCATTATTATCAGGATGTTTGATTTGTTTTTTCTATCCCGTTTGTCCATCCTGAAATCTCACCGTTAAATAGAACATCCTGTTATCCCATCGTCATTTAGAACATCCAGAAATCTCAGCGACATTTAGAACATCCTGTCATCTCAACGACATATCGAACATCCTGAAATCTCAACGACATTTACAACATCCTGTCATCTCAACGACATATACTACCAATCATTGCGATCATCATAATGATCGTCATAATGATCGTTTCTTCTTCTATCGTTATAATACCTATCGTCGTAGTCTGATCTTGATCTTGGATCTTCATCCTCAATATCTTCAGGCCGTTTTTTTGACCAATCGATGATCCCGCCAATTATTATCAAGATCGAAGAAGCCAATAACAACCATCCACCCACCTGTACTCCCCAATTGACCGAAGCATTTGCCCATTCACTGGTAATTACGGTTTGGCTGCCACCCAATGGATTTGATGACATGGTATCAATGACCTTTTCTATGGGCTCCGGAGGACTGAAATTTTGGGTAATATTCGGTAGAAAGCCGATCACCAATAAGATAATTATAATCGGTATTAAACAGCTGATACCCGTTTTTATTGTCTTTTTCCCCCTCTTTTTCGAATCTTTAATGAAAAAGATACGCAGCAAACCGATTATTACGATCAGGATAAAGATTATTCCCAGGACAGGAATGCCGCCCGTGAAGTTCTGCATGGAAAAAAATGGATCTTGTTCTTCGCCGTCCTTGGGCGGCTGGTTGATCTTAAACCCTTCCCAGCCGTTGATCGAGATTAACTCGAAATCGCCGTCTGTGTTATAAACACCGGATTTGATATTGACCTTCACGGCATACCATGGTAAGAACGCCGATATAAGAACTATCAACAAAGCGACGATCGCCAGGTAGGTTCCGGCATTGAACGGCGCCCTGGTTGGTTCTTCGGGATCACGGCGCCGCCGTGGCGGTGGGCGCTCGCGGTATTCACGACGATCATGATGATCACGGCGGTCTCGTCGGTCACAGCGTTCCCGGCGATCTCGTGGTTCTCGGTCACGACGTTTACGGTCATCATAGCGCGCACGTGGGTCCGGATCCGAATAATCATGATCATAGTCACTTCCATCCCTTCGCCTGCTACGCTCACGGTCATGGTCACGGTTACGGTCACGCTCACGGCCACCACGCTCACGGCCTCGATCAGGCTCTATTTCCCAATCTCTATCACTTTTACGCTTTTGTTCGGAAGGTTTGGGTCGGCGGTAGTCACCAACATACAAATAGTCACGATCTTCCCTGGGCTTCGTTGGGGTTCTATTCTGTTTATCACGTTTTGATAGTGTTTTCTCTTTTGTGGGTTTCCCATCAGCTTTTTTTTGTCCTTTCATGTCAAAGGAAAAAGATTGATCATTATTTATAAATTGTTACAACTAAATCAAGAATAACCACGATATAGCAAATGTATCAAAATAACTCTCGGAAAAAAAACAGCCTCAAAACTTAAATATTAATTTTAGGCCAGATATTGCCAAATTCAGAGCTATAAACTACCTATATACTTAAACCGGTTTCGATTTTTATCAGTTAATAATAGATAATAACAGAGTTAGTGGTGATAAGATGAAAAAACTACCTTCCTTATTTTGTGTAGTATGTATTGTTTTAACGGCTATTTGGGTATTACCCGTTTTGGGTGAATATGAAAACAACCAAGATGATGATTTTAAGCCCATAGGCTCAAGATCGATATTATTTGTTGGTCCCGGGCAAACTTATTCGAAGATCCAGGATGCGATCAATGCCTCTAAAGCCGGAGATACTATTCGGGTATATGCTGGGACTTATTTTGAGAATGTTATAATGAACAAAACGCTTAATTTAATAGGAAATAATTCTGCCAATACGATCATCAATGCTAGTTATACTGGCAATGGGATCACAATTAAATCAAATTGGACCAATGTGTCGGGATTTCGCATAGTTGCCGCTGACATCTTCCCTTGGGATAGTGGTGAGGGCATATCATTAGACAATGTTGGTTTTTGTACTATATCTAATATTAATTTTACAGATAACAGAATAGGTATTGGTCTTCAATCTTCGAATAACAATAATATTATTGGTTGCGAAGGAAGTTCAAATAAATTGGATTTTATCAACCTAACTTTTTCTAATGATAATTATATATCAGATTGTAAAGGGCTATGGAATCCTACAGGTATGGTTATTATTCATTCTCATAGGAATGTATTTGTAAACAATAGTTTTAGATTTAATTCCATGGGAATTCGTGTTATTGAGTCAGGCAATAATAGCTTTTCAAACAACATTTTATGGAAGAATTATTACGATGGAATATCTCTTGAAGGATTGGATTGTTCCTACAATTCGATCTATTTGAATAATTTCATTGGTAATAACAAAGGTGGTACCCAGGCAAGTGATGGTTGGTTATTTAACAAATGGAACACAACCAACAAAGGTAATTACTGGGATAATTGGACTTCACCTGATTCCAATAAAGATGGAATCGTGGATTTACCATACGATATTGGCGGACCCATAGGTGCCAAAGATTACTTCCCCTTGGTTAACCCGACAAAAATTGTCAGTGCCCCACCTAAAATTACCACAACTAATATTTTTCCAGCGTATGTTGGTGTCCATTATTCAAATCAATATTCTGCCATAGATGCAGATACTCCAACAAGCGAACTAATTTGGAATATACAGACCAACGCTTCATGGTTGAACTTTGGCACGATAAAATTATTAAATGGCACACCCACAATTTCTGATATAGGTAAATATTGGGTAAATATTTCCGTGTCAGATGAAATTTACATGGATTCTACTAATTTTATGATTACGGTTCTAAAACAACAACCCAGCACAGGAAGAGTATTCATTGTTAGAACTGGCCAGAGTTATCCGAAGATCCAGGATGCTATTGATAATGCAATCGCGGGTGACACCATACGCGCGTACGCAGGATTTTATTATGAGAATATCGTGATTGATAAGACATTGAATTTGATCGGGAATGGTTCACAAAACACTACCATAGCTGGTGGCAATCCCAATAATGTTGTAACTATAAATGCAAATGGGTGTAATATATCTGGTTTTAAATTCGACAATGGCTCTGATGTTGCTAGTAATGCAAATATTGGTATATTTGTCAATTCGAACAACAACTCATTTTCCGATCTAAATTGTAGTTACAATAAATATTATGGGATCTATCTAAACTATTCAGACAATAATGTAATAAAAAATAGCATATTTTACTCCAACTCCGGTTCCGGCATCAACCTATCTTGGTCGAACTACAATCATATTGAAAATTGCACTTTTGCTAACAACGGTCAGGGTGTAAGTTTCTTAGGTTCAAATAACAATTTTATGGAATACAATACTTTCATCTCGAACCGAAACGGCATTCATATGTTCAATTCGAATAACAATAAATTTTCGTATAATATATTCAGATTTCAAAAATACAGTGCATTTTCGATCTATCTTGGCAGCTCATCCAACCTGGTGGTGTTCAATGATTTTATTGATAATCATCAGATAGGATATAGTACACAGGCGTTCTGCAAAATTAAAAATAATGATTGGAACACAACCAATAAAGGCAACTATTGGTCAGACTGGCGCACACCCGATGCCGATTCTGATGGCATTGTTGATAATCCGTATACTCTGGACGGTGCTGCTGCTGTAAAAGATTTTTTCCCGTTGACATGGCCATTACGTACAATCGAATATCCGCCGGTGATCACCAAAAATGATCTATTGATCGCCAATGTTAGCATGCTTTACAAAATCAAATATCATGCTGACGATCCGGATACCGCAAACGTAGATCTGGTTTGGACCATGAAGACCAATGCCTCATGGTTGAACTTTTCGACAACACAGGTATTGTCCGGTACACCCGCTAAAGCAGATATTGGTTCATATTGGGTGAACATAACCGTATCTGACGGTTTTCATATCGATTTCACCAATTTTACAGTTGTCGTTATTGGTAATAATTTCACGTATCCCCCTGATATCACAACCTTGAATGTGCAGACAGCATACGTAGGAATACTATACATGGTTAATTACACTGCTAACGACCCGGATACACCAAACAACCAGCTCATCTGGGGCATGACCACCAACGCGTCATGGTTGTCGTTTTCGAAAAATCAGGTGCTATCCGGCACACCCACTAGTTCAGATCTTGGCCCATACTGGGTGAAGATCATAGTATCTGATGGAAATAATACTGATTCGACCAATTTTACATTAAATGTACTTGCTAAGAAAGTCTACCCACCCCAAATTACAACGCAAAATGTTCTAATTGCATATGTAGGAAAATTATATCTGGTAAACTATAGTGCTATTGATCAGGATACACCGCAAAATAAGTTAACCTGGACCATGAACACTAACGCTTCAACATCATGGTTGAATTTTTCAACAGCTCATAAGTTATCAGGCACACCATCGAGCTTGAATATTGGAACATATTGGGTGAGTATTTCAGTATCTGATGGTTTAAATAAAGATCACACCAATTTCACTTTAACGGTCATAGGTCAAAAACCTAAACAAAATTTCACAAGGCCAAAAGTAGAAGTTACAAATATCATAAACAATAGTCACAACGTCTCAGTCAACACTTCGAAAATTGTCATCACATTTTCCAAACCAATGAACCGAACCAGTGTGGAGTCTTCGTTATTCATTTCTCCATCTGTAAACTATACTCTTTCCTGGAATAAAAATAATACTGAACTGCAGATCATATTTAACGAGAACTTATCTTACAATGAAACCTACTTTGTTTCGATCAGTACAAATGCAAAAGATAGTGAGGGAAATAATTTGAAAAACCCATTCAATTTATTATTCACAACCCAGATCCAAATCGAGTCAACAGATGACGATCCCGGTGACGGTGAGGGAGAATCGGATAATGATAGTTTGTTCTTCAATGATTCTAATTTTCTGGGGTTAATTGTCGGGATAATAATAATCATAATTTTTACTTTAATTGTCACTTATATGTTCTTCATCAAGAATCAAGATAAAAGGAAACATGATCGCTACAGCGAAATTGACGACTATGACGGCCGGTATGAATACAATGGCGATGAAATTATTGAGATTAACGAATATGATGATGATCTTGGACATGAAGACCATGATGATGAGGATTATTATGATCTTGAACATGAGGACGATGTAGAGTATGATTATGATCACGATTCTGAGTATGAATATGAAAATGGAGAGGAATATTTCGAAGTAGACGAGTATGATCCAGATCAGGTTATTGTTGATTTAAAAAAGGAAGCACTTGGTCCAGACAAGCCCAGCGATCATGCCCCATCCCATAGACAGATGGTTGGTGAATTCGAGAAAAAGTATAGTAAAGGTGATATATCCAAAGAGACATTGAATCTAATAAAGGATTCTTTAAGACAAAAGAGGATATGACGAATAACTAAAATCCTAATCCAACCCGCATATTCTCTTATCAGGGGAACTTAATGTATGGTGACAGGGAAGAACTAAAACATCAAACACAAAAACTGATCTATAATTTCATATCCACCCACCCCGGGGTATCCTTTTCCCGCATCAGAAATTTCTTTGAGTTGAACGAATCTACTTTAAAATATCATTTACATTATTTAGAGAGAAACAATAGGATAAGTTCAGAAAAAGAGGGTAGGCGAAGATGCTACTACTCGAAACAACATATTAACGCAATAGATGAAAGAGACAATTTGTATGATCCGAAATATACTGACTTGAACATAAACCAAAAACGAATTCTTAATATGATCAAAAATGAACCAGGTATAACTAAGACCGAATTACTGAGAAGATCACGGTTGAATAGAAAAACATTGAGCTATAATGTAGATCGATTGATCGAACAGAATCGTATCTGGAAAGTGAAAACCAACAATGGCGTTGGTTATGAATATATCACAAAAACCAAACTGCAAAAAGAGATCTATAACCGTCTATTGATGAAACTACTTTCCGATGAGATCGACGAGGAGACCTTTCGTAGGATCAAAAAGAAATTGGAAAGTATGGATATTGAAGAACTGATGAAATGAATTAAAAAGAATTATTGCTTAATATTCGATTGGGTCATTGTAAATTGGAGATTGTAAATTTGAAATTTTAAAAGTTAAATGTGTTTTTGGGATTATATTGGAACTTGGATTTTCATTTTGACTTTTACAATTTTCCTTTTCAAATTTCCAATATCCCAAGCATATACATTTCAAAATTCACCGCTTCCCAGTAACCTTGATTATGTGGTATCCAAACTGTGTCTTGACCGGTGCGGAAACCTGCCCGGGCTCCATGCCGAACGCCACAGTCTCGAATGCAGGCACCATTTGGCCCTTTCCGAAAAACCCAAGATCGCCGCCGCTTTTGCCCGACGGGCACTGTGAGTGCTGCTGTGCCAGCGCCTCGAAGCTCGTGCCTTGACGAATTTGGCTCAAAAGGTTGTTCGCTTCCTGCTCGGTTTTAACCAATATATGACTTGCTCGTATCTCGTTTGCCATGTTATCACCGGAACTGAATGGTTATTTAACATAAAATAGCTTTTGATGATGGAGATTGCGATTCAAACTCGCTGAGGATATTGGAAATTGAAAATTGCAAATTGGAAAATTTAAAAGTACTTTTGCCATTGGGATTTGGAATTTTCTTGGGGCACTTTCATTTGCACAGAGAGAAGGATGTCGATACTATGCTGTATTCTCAGGACTTCCTGGTGTTGCTATTAACCTAAAAAAGGCTAAGACTTATACAGAACGAATGTTTACTTTTAGAAATGTATCTAATTTATCAAAGAATGATTCTATCATGGCACTTGAAAGACCTCTTAAAAAAACAGATTTTTCATTTGATTTCGAAAAAATTCATCCATTATTGCTCAACGAGTTGGACATTAGTTTTTTTGAAGATAGATTTGAAAGGGCATCAGATAATGAACAAGAAGTATTATTTTCAATGGCCAAAATTGATAGCGAAATTATAAAAACATCAGCAATTTTAGCTAATATGAATATTGATGCTAGTTTGTTAATGGAGTTCTTAAAAAGGTTGAATAATAAAGGCTTAATTTTTCGTCCCAAAAAAGGGCGATATTCATTTACTATACCACTTATAAAAGATTTTTTAATAAGAAAACAAAACATAAATAAACATTAAATGTTTAGTTAAATAGATCTTCCAAATCATTTTTATTGCCGATTGGTGATCGTAAGGTTCCAGGTAAATGACCTGCATCTTCGATAGCCCTTCGTGTTTAAACAACGATGGTGCTGTCATTCTTCTGGATATTCAATTAAGGTTTGAACTATTGGAAATTGTAAATTTGAAATTTAAAAAGGTAAAATTCTGATTTATATGAAGAAATTTTTAATAAGAAGTTAAAAGTCTTAATATACAGCCTCAAACCTTTAATATAATGTTTTTGCCAGTTAGTCCAATCTACCCCTTTAGAATTTATATATAAGCCGGTGTAAATATTGTTTTATTAGAAAGAATGATTGATCGACTAATTGTAAAATTTGTTAGTGGTGATAAATTGAGCAGAGTAACCTCCTTATTGATTGTTGTGTTTGTAATATTACACGGCCTTTGGGTTGTGCCAGTGGTGGGTGAATTTGAGTTTGAAGCCGAGAATGAATCTGAAGATAATTCGGGAATACGAGAAAATCGTGGGAATACACTTCACGTGGGACCAGGGCAGACCTACACAAAGATACAAGATGCAATTGATAATGCTATGTACGGAGGCCATATCTATGTGGAAAATGGTACATATCATGAAGACATTTTTATTTATAAAAAAGTGTCATTATATGCGAATGGGTCTCATGTATTCATCAACGGAACTTTAAATGGCGATGTGGTAAAGATCACTGCGAATGGTGTGAAATTAAGTGGATTCACAATTAGTGATAGTGGTCCGGGAAGTTCAGACGCAGGTATAGAACTCTTTAATGTCCAAAATTGTAATATCATAAACAACAGCATCTGGAATAATTCAATTGGTATCTACCTAAACTCTTCTTCTAATAATATGATTTCATCAAACAATATCAGTCAAAACAGCGGTAATGGCATATACTTATGCATCTCCAACTATAATACTATCAGAAATAATAATATTTCAATGAATAATGATGACGGTATCTGCCTAAATATTTCATCGAATAATAATATCACTGGTAATTCCATTAATTCGAACAACAATCATGGCATTTATGTTTATTCATCAACAATATTCAATGATGATAACGATTATTTTATTGATGTAGGTTATTTATGGAATGTCACGACAAGTGATTGGGAATATACCTTTCCCGGGGATGGTAAATATACTTATCCCAATGGTACGGACGAAGCCAATTCATCAAAAATGTGGGGTGATGTTGTAATCCGCGATGATGGTCCTGCGAATTTCAAGGGTACCTGGGATACTGGAGATGCTATCACCTACGACCCGTTGGCCACGCCTTATTTCGGAAATAGCGACCAGATCATGAATTATTATTCGAACCCTGGCGCACCAAATCCAAAATATGGATCCAGGATCGATTTTAAAAGCGCACTTATCAATGAGGAGGTGCCACATTCCTATAACCAGTCTTTAACCGATTGGGCAGATGATGATGGCGACTGGAATCCATGGGCTGATGACCTGGGTATGGATGGACTAGCAAACACATATGACCCTGGCGAGGGAGATGGAAGACCCACGCCGGGCGAGCCAAACGTCGATGAGGATCTAAATAATACCAAATTCAATAAACCTTCAAAGAACATAATATCAGGGAACAATGTATCGAAAAATAATAACGGCATTTATTTTGAAAATACATCTTATAATACTTTAAAGATAAATATTGTTGATAATAATAATGTGGGTGTATCTTGCAAACATTCATTTAATAATTCACTTGCTCTTAATGATATTATAAACAATACCAACCAAGCATATGATAATGGCAATAATTTTTGGAACACTTCTACAAAAGGGAATTACTGGTCTGATTGGGTTTCACCTGACAAAGATAATGATGGAATTGTGGATTTACCATACAATATATCTGGTAATGCAGGGAATAAGGATTTTTATCCACTCGTAGATCCAATCGTAAAAACACCCCCTTCTAAACCACATACATATCCGCCAAATATAACCACTCAAAATATTTTTACTGCATATATAAATCAAAAATATTCTGTTAATTATTCAGCCACAGACACAGACACACCACAAAACAAATTGAACTGGACCATGAAAAACAATGCTTCATGGTTAAATTTTTCAACAACACAGGTATTGTCAGGAACAGCTACCACATCAGATATTGGCACATATTGGGTGAATATAACAGTATCTGACGGTGTGTATTTCGATATCACCAATTTTACAGTTGTTGTTATCAATAGAATTAATATTACATATCCACCCCAGATCACCACCTCAAATGTGCAAACCGCATATGTGGGACAACTGTATGCTGTCAATTATACTGCCCAAGACCAGGATACACCAGATAGCCAACTTACCTGGGGCATGACCACAAATACTTCATGGTTATCATTCTCGAAAAATCAGGTACTATCGGGCACGCCTAACAGTTCGGATATCGGCATTTATTGGGTGAGGATCACGGTATTGGATGGGAATAACACTGATTTCACAAATTTCACCTTGGAAGTAAAAGTACTTAATAACCGAACCTGGCCGCCGCAGATCACCACACAAAATATTTATGTGGCATATATTGGACAACTATATTTGGTGAACTACAGTGCCAGTGATCGGGATACACCACAAAATAAACTAACCTGGTCCATGGAAACAAACGCGTCTTGGTTAAACTTTTCTGTATCCCATAAGTTGTATGGCACACCATCAAGTTTGGATCTTGGAACATATTGGGTCAACATCTCGGTATTTGATGGAAAATATGGTGATTTCACTAATTTTATCCTAACAATTCTAACCACACAACCTTCAAAGAACATTACCAGACCAAATATTACGAAAACATCGCTGGGGATTAATAAAAGTGATCTTTCCCTAAATACATCAGAAATTATAATCACATTCTTCACCCCAATGAACACTACTAGTGTTGAAGCTTCATTAACCATTACCCCACATGTTAACTATACATTAATATGGGAGAAAAATAACACGGTATTAAATATCATATTCAATGAAGAATTAGATTACAATACGACTTATATAATCTCGATTAATAGTAAAGCGATGGATCATGAAGGCAATAATCTGGAATCACCATTCGAATTAGTATTCACAACAGAACCTGAAATGAAAAAAAATGATGACATCTTAGAAGATGGTGATTTTACCCAAGTCATTGCTTATATAGGCATCATCGTTATTATTTTAATAATAATTATTATAATATTATTTATGATCACTACCCGGAACCGAAGAAAAATCAAAGAAAAAGCAATTAAAAAAGTTTGTCTTATCGAAGAACGTCTGGAACCAACAGATGGCAAGCTTGCAGAAGATTTCAATAATGATCATATCACCGTAATCAGTTCTGAAGAATTCATAATAGATTTGAAAAATGATGCGCTAAAACTCAAAAAACCGGGTAATTTTGGCCCATCAAAAGAAAAAATGTTAGGTATGGTTCAAAAGAAATTTGTTAATGGTGAAATAACAGAAGATACTTATAATTCGGTAAAAGAAATCATATCCAAACGAAATTAATAATAAGGGCATTATCCAATTTACAAGTATAATTAATAAAGTGAATCATATGCAAATATTCGAAGGTGCCCTGGAACATAGATCGCGCAAGTTGATTTTTAATTTTATTTCTTCTAACCCAGGTGTATCATTCGGTGCAATAAGAGGATTTTTGGATATAAATGAATCAACACTAAAATATCACCTGAATTATTTGGAGAAAAATAATAGGATTTATTCCAAACACCAGGGACGACAAAGGTGTTATTATAGTAAACAACGCAATATCACAGAAATATACACTAGTACCAACGAAAGGCCCTCATTGACTAACTTGACAGAAACTCAAAAGTTATTGGTGAATTTAATCTTAAAAAATCCTGGTATCAATCAAAAAAAATTGAGAAAAATAACGAAGTTAAATAAGAAAAGCATAAGCTACAATATCAAACGTTTAGGCGAACAAAAAATAATCTGGGTGGTAAAATGCGATGGAAAGGTGGGGTATGAATATGTCACTCATGATAAACTACGTGAAGAGATGTTGAACCAGTTAGTATTAAAATTACTCTATAATGAAATTGATGAGCAAACATACCATAAGATTATGAAGAAATTGAAAAATATGGATGTGGAGGAATTAATGAAATAATTCAGGTGAGTTTGTTAAATATAACAATTTCCCTAATCAAAATTGTTGGGTTTTGAGATTTGCTTTGTAGTATTTAGGTTTTGGTCTTTGGGATTTTCTTGTGATTTGGTGTTATTTGGATTTGGAATTTCAACTCAGCATCAATTCATTTACGCTGGTATATCCTTCTTTTTGAATACAACAATAGCCAGCAATAAAATTAACCCAGTAACTATAAACAAGCCTATGAAATCGCCGATCTTGAACACACCATCATACAGCACCGTGTTATAATCCCAGTAATGCATTACAGATAGGTATTTTACATACTCAATACTGGCCGACATACTTGCGGCGGTGTATAATACAAACTCCACTAGAACGAACAAAAATGCAATGCCCATACCCGCTCTGGTGCTTCTGAACTGTACAGTTGATAGAACCCCGATCGCCTGGATCACCAGCAGCATAGGTAACGACCCCATGACTGCAAGAAGCACGGTTTGTGAATCCAGATCCGAGCTCATGTCAACTGCACTAATACCCGCCGACATCGAACCTACCGCAACAAGCAGGATAAAGATGGTTATGGCAGTTAAGGCTGCAAATTTTTCAACCAGATAATGTTCTCGTGTAATGGGTGTTGAAAATATTAGGTCCATTCGTTTGCCCTCGAAATCATCTGCCACTGTTGATACTGACATGTATGCCAGGAATAGTCCGCCAAGCAGTATCCACCAACTGAAGAATTCCAATGAAAGGAAACCTTTTATCTCGGTTATGCTTGTGACCTTGCCGTCGCCGGTCATGCCGCTATATGCAGGATTTTCAAGAAACTCATCAAATGCACTGGCATCATCAGCTTTCGTGGAGATCATTCCAATGAACTCGGGAAATATACTTGCATTTGTAATTGCAGAAACCGTGTAATACCGTTTCTCGTCGAAATCATATGATATGGTAATATTAGTACCCGTTGAGTTAAAAATTCTGGTTGGTTCATCCATGTATGGTTGTTTACTTTCTACTATATAATAACTAGAAACATTCTCCACAGGAGTCCAAGATAATGATATATTGCCTCCAATTTGATCGGGCAGCTCGATCTCCAGGTTTTGTGAGCCCTGTAGATCTTCCATCAAGGCATCACGGTATGTTGGAAACATTGCAGCCATGCCGTAAGCAAGAAGGAACACGATAAATGCAAAGATGAGAATTCCTTTCCAACTTGTGCGAAGCTCCATGAAAAATACTTTGCCGATCATTTTGCCTCACCACCTGGCTCAACATCCAAATTGACCGATCCTCTTTCGCTTTTGTCTGAATAATATTGTAAGAATAACTCTTCAAGACTGAATGTCTTTAAATTCATATTTACAATTTTATGGTCTGCCAGAACCTTGATGACAGAATCGAGGTTCTCATGGATGGTCAATGTGAGTTTATCACCATCAGATATTATATCGGTAACCCCCGGCAGGTCAAAAACCTCCGGTTTAACAGGTGCACGGAACTGCACCTCCAGAACCTTGCCCATTTTATCTTGTAACTTCGAGATATTCTCAACCATTTGGAGTTTTCCTTCCCTGATGATCGCCACGCGGTCGCAGACCGCCTCAACTTCGGCAAGTATATGTGATGACATGAAGATTGTTTTGCCTTCAGACTGTGTATCTTCCAGTATTTTATAGAATTCCTGCTGCATCAATGGATCCAGTCCACCTGTAGGCTCGTCAAGAATTATTAGCTCTTGGTCAGCCATGAACGCCTGGACAATTCCAACCTTTTGACGGTTACCCTTGGAAAGCTCGTGGGTCTTTCTTGTCAGATCCAGGTCTAAACGCTTTGCAATATCTTTCATTTTTTTATCTGATCTGCAGTTGCTCAGTCCAAGTAAATATTTCAAGAATGTTTTCACCTTGATACCAGGTATAAGCCCGAAGTCACCTGGCAGGTACCCGGTTCTGCGGCGGATCCTGGTGGACCCCTTATGTGCATCCATACCGAATATATTCACAACACCTGTGTTCTTAAAAAGCAGGTCCAAACAAACCCGAATGGTTGTGGTTTTGCCCGCACCGTTAGGGCCCAAGAACCCAAAGATCTCACCATGGTTAATATCCAGGCTCAAACTATCAACCGCGGTCAAGGAACCATATTTCTTGGTCAGATTTTTTATCTCGATTATTTTCTTTTTCATTTTATTCCACCTTCCGGGTAAGTTTTTTAACCTTTGCCATGATCTTGTCGATATCAAACTCATCGATCTTGAAAAGCTCGTTTACAGACTTCTTATCGAGCTCTTTTTGGAGTTTATTAAGAAATTCCAATTGAACTTCGAATGTCCTTATCTGATTCTCATGCATCAGCTCGAGTATCGTCCCAGAGAAAAACTTGCCATAGGTCATTTTGTTGAATTGAAGGAAGAGTTCTACTTGTTCGATTTTTTGTTGAACAATTTCTTTTAATTCCTTTTTTGATAGAACCTTTGAAAACCTTAAAGGTAAAGTGAAATTCACAAACACCCACGGTGGTCTATGGAGGTCTTCAAGAAGCATGTTTCTTAGGTATTCTCTACCTTTTGGTCTCAATCTGTAAATTGATTTGGTTGGTCGTTTAATGTCATGTACTATTTGGCTAACCTCTATCAATCGATCTTGGGTCATTCGTGCAAGAGTATTGTATATTGTGGCTTTGTTTAATTTCAGCCATGCCCCAACGCCCTCGCTTTTTTTCGCGATGAGCCTATATATATCATACCCACTTGAATCTTTATATGCCAATATCCCCAATATATATAGTTCAGTAACCTTCAATGGCTTTGCCTTTCGATATGTATCAATAAATTTTTCTAATTTGAATTTTTGATCTTTTTCCATGCGGCACCTAGTTCAATCTTGACTAGTTAGCAATAGACCGGTATATGTTATACCACTACCGCTATTTATAGTTGCCTGAGCAATTAGAAAAAATTTCAAACTGTATAACCCCAAACAAATTACCTTACTGCACTTTTGCGTTTTGATCGGATAGAATAATAATTTTAGTTCAACGAGATGGTGAATGGTCTACCGGTCAGCTGGTCAGTCAGTCGGCTAGTCCTCTGGTCAGCTAGTCGGCCAGTCAGTTAATCGGCTGGTCGGCTGGTCAGTTAGTCATCTGGTCAGTTGGTCGGTTAGTCGGCTGGTCGGTTAGTCCGATGGTCGACTAGCAACTAGCATCTAGGAACTAGTAACTAATTGACCGATAGACCAGTAGACCGATAGACCAACTAGCTTACTCTCTCCTATTCATTTGAAAACGCAAAACTTCAATTACCTTAAATATATAGAATGGTATATATTGGTGATATCAAATAATATCATAAACCCCTGCATTACTTGAACGATTTATATACATCCAAACGGTAGTTCAAATGACAAAAAACAAAAAGCTAAGTAAAAAAGAAAAAGAAGTCTTGAAAGCGTTAAAAAAGAAAAAAGATATTCTTAATGCTTTTATTAAAAATAAGTTCTGGAGTTTACACCTGGATACATTCTTATTGTTTAGTTTAAGTATTGCATACTGGATTGTATTGATATACACCGATAATATTTTGGGCGTGATATTTATCGTGTTCGCATTAATTTGCTGTTCTATTATTTCAATTGATAACTATCATAGTATAAACGAAGATCTGAAAAAGATCACAAAAGAATTCGAATCATTATTATCATAAGTAAGTGGGTTTGGCCATGGATGTAATAATCGGAATTACCGGCGCCTCGGGTGTGGAGTACGGGGTCAATCTGTTAGAAACCTTAAGCCAGATGCAAAATGTTCATATAAATATACATTTGATAATCTCGGAAAATGCAAAGAAATTGTTAAAGTTCGAAACCAAAAGCACCCTCGATGAGTTGAACCTAACTGCAAATAACTATTACGATAATTCCGACCTAGGTGCGTCCATAGCCTCAGGCAGCAAAATGATCGAGTGCATGATAATCATCCCATGCTCGATGTCAACTGCCGCCAAGATCAATACAGGTATTACGGACAACTTGATCACACGCGCGGCCGATGTATGCATAAAAGAGCATCGGAAATTGATAATAGTACCACGTGAAACTCCGCTTAATTCTACACATTTGAAAAATTTATTGGAATTATCACAAAAAGGAGTTTTGGTTTTACCGGCCATGCCCGCATTTTATCATCGACCCGCCGAGCTGAATGATCTGATCACGTTTATCACAGGTAAGATCCTGGATAGTATGGGCATAACGCATGAGCTCTATGCGCGATGGTCCGGGGATGAGAGATGACAGGATGTTCTATATATCGTTGAGATTTCGGGATGTTCTATATATAGTTGGGATATCAGGATGTTAGATATATCGTAGAGATATCAGGATGTTCTAAACGTCGAAGAGATAACAGGATGTGGAATATATCGTAGAGATATCAGGATGTTCTAAATGTCGTTGAGATAACATATGCCTCAATGAATTTACGTTAACATATCATACATCCAGAAAATTAATCGCAATGTAGAACATTCTAATAATAATTCGAAACGTAGAACATCCTAATAATGAATCGAAACGTAGAACTTCCAATCAAATTATTATGAAATAAAAAATCTATAAATTATCAAACCGCTTGTTGATCTCAGATCTAATAAGATCTACATGACTGCCCAGGACTTTATTATATTCATTTAATAGTTGTTTGACATAACCGTCAATATCGGTTCTATCAAATGTTTCACGTGTCAGGCCCTGTTCATGTAAATTCTGTTCAAGAATAAACGAACTTCCCGTGCCTAATTCATTTACGAAAACTTCCTCAATTTCATCAAAAACTTTTCTTCCGTGCATGTTCAGGCCCAGCCCTTTCAGGTAATGACAAATAGGTGTTCATATTATTTAAACTTTGATAAATTTAATTGAAATGACACAATAATGAACAAATATCCGAAGAAGAGAAATATGAAAAGAAATATGGTTATTATGATAAATAGACCATTGCATAAATGAATATGTGAGATTATGAGATTCCAGTCAATATATTTTATGATCGCAATATTATTATTCTCCCTCCTTTCCCCAACCGTATTATCGAGTGATATATCCGATTGTAATGAATCGACCCCTGGCAGTACTGAGCCTCAGCCTCTTGGGTCACGCCCCCCAGAGCTGCCGATCAATGGCACTGTGGTTTGGTATAATAATTCAGATATTCCAGAGCATAATAACCTCACAAATAAGACTTATGGTTTCAGGATCTTCAGTGGGGCATCATTGACTATTATGCCAGGTGTGACTTTGGATTTTCGAAGTAATAGAGAACTCAATGTGGAAGGTGCATTATATATCCGGGGTACAGCTGAGAGGCCTGTGAATATCACATCGAACGAGAGCAACCCAACACCTCTCGACTGGGGCGGGGTGCTATTTGCCCCCGGGAGTTCAGGGTATATCAATCATTCAAACATAACTTATTCTATAATTGGAGTTACCCTTAATAATGTGGCCAATATCAGGATCACGAACAGCACGATTCATGAAGTCCAGACCGGAATTAAGATATATTCAAACAGTAACAACATCATTCTAGACAATAACTCGGTTTATAATTGTGACACAGGTA
Source organism: Thermoplasmata archaeon (assembly GCA_020696345.1). Taxonomy (GTDB): domain Archaea; phylum Thermoplasmatota; class Penumbrarchaeia; order JAEHCK01; family JAEHCK01; genus JAEHCK01. The sequence goes on from JAEHCK010000025.1 coordinate 23,425, forward strand.
TCGCCATAATTGATTCAAACGAGAATGTGGTCTTTGATAATAATATCTATAACGCAAGTGTGATAGGCCTATCAATGGCAGTTAACACCAAGTTAAATACGATAGAATCCAATGAGATCCATTCAGGAGGCACACGCGGGATATCATTGGCAAGTAATGTGAACAATAACACCTTCGTTTTAAATAAGATCTATTCGAACCAGGAAGACGGTATACGAGGTCTGGGCGCGTGTGACAATATTTTACGATCGAACCAGATATATTCCAACAAGAAAAACGGCATTATATTTTATTCTAATTCGAACAGGAATGAATTCACAAAAAATACCTTTACACAGAACACTGTGGCGGGTTTGGCGTTTGAAAATAGCGTTGATAACGATGTTAAAGATAATACACTGACAAACAACGGCTATGGTTTACGCTACGCCAATAGCATGGGTGGATTGGTTGAGAATAATTCGATATCGTCATCCACGGCAAATGACCTTGAACTAAGCGAGAGCTCTGTGGTCCACGCGATAAACGATACTTTTAACGGTCCTTCGGTGGCGATCTATGACTCATCGCTGCTGTATGTCTACTGTTATATGCTTTTGGAGACCAAAGATAAAACAGACGATTTCATTTCCGCGATCGTAAATGTTACCGATAGCGAAGGTAATGTGGTCGTTAGCAATACCTCCATAAACGGCAAACTGTCCTGGATCAAATGTCTGGGATATATCCAGAGTGTGCTGGGTCAGGATAAGGAGATGAACCCGTATTGGATCATTGCCGATAACGGCAGCACAAAGCTCAAGATGGGTTTTGACATGTCAACAGGGTCCCAGACATGCACGGTCCGATTTCTGGATTATCCGTCACCGGAGAGTACTCTACCCGCCAAATTTGATTTCTCGGAGGAGAAAACATTTATTTTGAACATATCGAAATATTTCACCAGCTCCGAGGAGTTAACATATGACGTGGCTGTCCTCTCTGGCGGTAACATATCATATACTTATGACCCAGAGACAACCAAACTGCAGGCAGTGCCGCCGTTGGACTGGAATGGTGAGGAGGTCATACGCATAACTGTAACTGCAAACCTGGCAGGCTCGATCTATAGTGATACTACCCTGATGGTAACGTCCGTGAACGACCCACCAGTGATCGAACAACTTATACCAAACCAGTTGAAGATCGAGGGCTCGCCGAGCTGGGAACTTGATCTATCCGGTTTCGGTTCCGACCCCGACCTGATCTATGGCGATAGCCTCATTTGGTACGTCTCCGATGTGAACGAGTCATTATTGAATATCACGATCAATGCAACATCCGAGGTAATGACGTTTACGATCTTTGACAAGGATCTAAATGGTGATGACGAGTTTATTGTATGGTTGAGAGATAACGATGGTGCAATCGACTATCAAGCGATCGAGGTGAACATAACCCCCGAGAACGATGTGCCATGGTTGAATAATATGGGCGTGTATCCCACCAGCGGCTCGCCAATTACACGGTTTAATTTCACAGTTAAATACTATGATCTGGATGGAGATATTCCCGAGTATGTTTTTGTGCGGCTCGATAATAAAACATCGTACGAGATGTCAGAACTGGATCCATTAGACCGGGATGTGACCGATGGTAAGAAATATATCTATGGCGCCACACTCTCCAGCCTCTCGCACTTCTTCCGGTTCGAATGTCATGACGGTCATGGCGGGTATAATATAACCGAAAGGCTCAATGGACCGATCGTGACAATGGCGGATAAGGGGTCGCTGCGTGGTAAGGTAACAGATCAAGCCACACATGAACCTATCACCGGTGCAACGATCACACTGAGAGATACACAAAACTCTAGTGTAAATTACACGACACTTTCCGATGGGGTTGGTGACTATGCCGTGATCAACCTACCACCGGGTATTGACAGGTACAATATATTTGCCACGGTTTATGGATATAAGGACTCGGATGTATCCAAGCGTACAATAATCAAGGGCGGTGTCTCGATCCTGGATTTCGAGCTGGAAAGACTGCCGGAAGATATTATTGACACGCCGATCACCAAGGTATGGATCGTTGCGAACCGGACAAATATTACCGTAGATTCCGCTATTAGTTTTTCCGGATATGCGGAAGATCTTGATGAGGATATTTTGGAGTATTATTGGAACTTCGACGACCGTAGCGATACGGTATCTGGCGAACAGGTCAGCCATACTTTCCATCAAGATGGAACTTTCAATATCAGTTTAACGGTATCGGACACCGACGGCAATGGACTCAACGGTTACTTGATCATCACCGTTCATCCAAAACCATTTGACAATCAGTCAGCTGGTGACGGTGACGATTCAAAGACCGGGTCTGACAATATTGCTTCCAATTACCTTCCATTATTGGCTGCCCTGATCATTGTTATTATTATCATAATCATCGTGATATTCCTTCAACTACAGCGCAAAAGGGAAAATGAGGCTATTGAACATGAGGAGTATGAGCGTGCAAGAGCAAGGGCTGAACGTGAAAGAGACCACAGAACAAAACGCAAGAATAAATACGGTTTCGTTGACAAAGACAAGCGTAATTCAGAGCAGGTCAATCTTGCGATACATAAGCTTCACAGGTCACGCCGTGGTAAGGGAAAATGTATTTAATAGAAAAATTGAAATTGCAGAACAGTTTTCATTGTATTGGAATTAATATTAATGTTTACGAGGCTGAGATTTTGAAGAAGAACAGCGTAATATCATTGATCATCAGTCTTATGATGGTTGGTTTGTTATTGCTAACCACCGTGAGTTCTGGTATGGCGGCAGGTGTGGGATATTTAGGATCTGGTGATGACCCTCAAGGGGAAATAACGCCCGAACACCGGCAATTACGAAACAGACCGGAAGCAGCGCCAACCGAACATGATAGATACTTTTCGAGTTCATTAAATACAGATGAATCAACACACGACGATACATCTGCAGCGCCCACATCTATCATGGGATATCATAATCTATCTGAAGTGGAAAACAAGTTGTTCAACATTGCCAATAGCAATCCGAGCATTGCGAAAGTGTTTGATCTAAGTAAGATGTATCCACATCCAAACAGCACACCCAAGCGCACGATCCAGAACAGAAGCGTCTGGGCACTTAAGGTATCGGATAACCCCGGAATTAACGAAAGCGAGGAGCCTGAGGTAGTATATATGGGAATGCACCATTCCCGGGAATGGATCTCTGTGGAAGTTGTACTGTTTGTGATAGATTATATAATCAATAACTTTCAAACCAATACCACTCTTAATAATATTATAAAAAACAATGAACTCTGGTTCGTACCCGTGGTCAACCCTGACGGGTTTCATTATTCACAGTACGGTCGTGACGATATCAATAATAGCAACGGTAACCAGTGGCGTAAAAACATGAACGAATCCAACGGTAGCCCGGGTTTCCAGGATAAAGATTGGGCCCGTGGTGATGGTGTTGATCCAAATAGGAACTACGGCTATAAATGGGGTTATGATAATCAGGGTTCGAGTCCAAATGCAGAAGATGTAACATATCGCGGCACCGCACCGTTCTCAGAACCCTGCACCCAACTGATGCGCGATCTATGCGAAGCGCGTAACTTTACACTGGCAATTACATTTCATAGTCATGGCAAGTTGATATTATATCCTTGGGGGTATACAAATCAACCTACTCCACATGGCTCCCTGTTCAATGAAATCGCCCGAGAAATGAGTAAATACAACGGCTACACCTGCCAGCAAGGCTATCAACTATACCCAAGTAATGGTGATACCACTGACTGGCTCTATGGTAACCGCGGCTGTCTTGCTTATACACTTGAATTGGGAACCCAATTCATTCCACTCACTAGCCAGATAATTCCAATCTGCCAGAAGAACCTGGAGCCAAGCTTGTTGATCGCCAAACTCGCCGGCGATCCCTATGAAATATGCAAATCAGGCATTCGCGGCAAAGTGATCAATACACAGGGTGAGCCGCTTGAGGGAGTCAATATATCCACCAGCTATGCCGGTGATGATTTCACGGCGGTTACCAACTCCACTGGACATTATAGACTGAAGCTGCCGGTGGATACATACGTTCTGGTAGCAGAAAAAGATGGTTATTGGCCAACATCGAAAACCGATATAGCGCTTATCCAGAATATCTTCGTGGTGCAGGATCTCGTTATGGTTGATTCGATGCCGCCGGTGATATCCAATGTCTGGGTCAATACAACTACAAGTGCAAATGCCATCGAAACCGTGGCCATAGGTTCTACAGTGCGCGTCAATGTGGCCGAGAAAAATGATGAGGCCGGGTTAAACGGTACGGTCAATATCAGTTCTATTTCTACAGATCATTCCAGTGGCGCTCTGAACCTGACGTTCGACCTGGTAAATGATCACTATTATTATCTCTGGGATACCAGCTCGTTAATACCCGGTACCGATTATATTTTCGAAGCCAAGCTGGAGGATTTCGATTCAAATATCGACCCCAACGGTTCGAACGATGGTGGCCCCGACCTGGTATTGACCTTGGTCGACCATACCGCACCTATTGTATCGCTTGTGGATACCAGACAACTATCAATCGAACCGGATACTGACGAGCATTATGAGATAGGCAATACTATCCGCATTCTTGTCTACGAGCAATTGGCCGAGAAATGGCTTAACGGCACGGTACGGATAATTTCAAACAATGCAGGCTACGACTCGGGTATTCAAGAGTTGGTATACAACGAAACGTTGAACCATTATTATTGGGACTGGTCAAGTGTAAATCTAACACCGTCGGATGATTACGGCATCGAGACCACACTGCGCGATTCAATAGATAATGTGGATATTGACGGCCTGGCATCGTCACCCGATCTTACGGTAACATTGGTTGACACCACACCACCGAAGATCACTCGTGTGAACTCGTTGGTAGATACCGATTCGGACGAGGTCTATGAAACAGGGTCGGAAGTTGTGATACTTATCGAGGTTGAAGAATTTGAGAACGGGCTATCCGGATATGTAAAGATAAGCTCCGTATCCAATATGTATTCAACAACGTATACCACCCTGGCATACAATTCAACAGGTGATCATTTCTTCGTACTCTGGAACACCCGCGGTTTAGAAGTCAGTGATGATTATGAAGTTGAGGCTGCAATGGCAGATAAATATTTGAATTATGATCAGAATGGTTCAAATGCCAATGGTCCCGACCTGATGATCACACTTCAAGATACAACACCACCCGAGGTTGCAGATGTATATTCATTCGTGGGAACCGACCGTGACGGCAGGTATGAATTAAATTCCTCAATTTGGCTGGTAGTTGTAGAAACCAACCATGAGTGTAATCTCACAGGTTTGATGACGGTATATTCACCCTCGCAGGAATATTTCTCCGGGGTGCAGAATTTAGCGTTTGATCCAACACTGGATGGATATTATTGGGTATGGAACACCAGCGGTCTTGCCCCGGCAGATTACTGGGTAGAGTCCACACTGACAGATGGTCTGGGCAACAAGGACCTGGACGGTTTACCACCAAACCCGGATATTATAGTTACCCTGGAGGACAAAACACCGCCGGAGGTATCATCGGTTTGGTCCTACTCCAAAGTGGGTAGTGATAGTGATCAGGATAATATATATGAAACCGGTTCGGTTGTTCAGATCATTATCGAAGAGCGTTTTTCAGAACCGGGTCTATCGGGAACGATCAGTATCACTTCGGAAAATACCGGATATGATCCTGGAGAGCAAAACCTCGAATGGGACGAGAAAAACAATTTTTATTTCTACACATGGCCCACCGAGGGACTTGTACCAAGTAATGATTATAATATTGAAACAACCTTGATCGATATCTGGCTGAATATAGATCATGACGGTCTGCCCCGTTCACCCGATCTGATCATAACACTGGAGGATACAATACCCCCCGATCAGGTGACCAACCTGAAGGCGGTACAAAATCCACAGCAGTTCACAATGGTGAACCTTACGTGGAACACGTCGGAAACAGATGTATTTGTGCTGATATACCGCAGCGACAAGCCGATCTTGAACTTCACCGGGCTAGGGCTATCACTGATCGCTAATGTCACATTGAACAATCTCACAGATATACTGCCCTCCAACCCGGGAAATTATTATTACCTGGTCCTGGTAAAAGACCGATGGGGCAATATCGATACTACCGTAACCAGTAAAAACACGGTCTCGGTCATATTACAAGAACCGGATCGTGACCCGAAACCGATCGATAAGGGTAAAACAGCTACCCCACTCTGGATCATTATATTGATCATCGTGGTCTGTGTGATCCTTGTGGTGCTCGGTGTTGTGTTTTATTTACGTAAGCGGCATAGAAAAAGTAAAACATCACCATCATCACCACCATCAGTATCATCAGCGTCAATTGAACCTGAAGAGCATATGGGCGAGCCTAAGGATGAAGAGTATATGAAATGGGACTGAAAATTATTAATATAAATTTGATTTGATCAGGGGTCGTGGGTTACAATTTAGGGGTTACAATTAGGGGGTCACAATTTAGAGGTCGGGTGGCATTATTTAATATGAGAATTTCGATCCACTAGCCTTAAAAATAATAATCTTGGGTTTAATCCTCATGAAATCCAAAAATCGTTCAAGAAAATCGCGCTGGTATGTTCGATCTGACCGTCATTCGGTTTGACTACTCACAAATCATACTGAGTTTGCACCAAATATTGCATGCCATTACTTACTCCAGAGATCGCTAAACGCTGTGAGCAAATTATTCGGAAATTAGCTCTGGATATGAATGTTAGAATAATTCGTATGGCGGTTAATCCTGAGCATGTTCATATTTTTTATGTTTATCCACTTAAATTATTACCCAGTGTTATTGCTAAGAAGTTCAAGAATTATACTTCATTATATCTTCGTAGAGAATTTCCAGAGCTTAATAAACAAGTTAAAGATCACCTCTGGGCACCATCGAATTATCATGGGTCTGTTGGTCAAGGGTTTGAGGTCATTGAGAATTATATTCGGGGGCAAGAGGGGTATGAGGAGGATTAGATTTTTCCTAATTGGCTAATAGGTCGAAGTAGTTAAATATATTACTTCGGTCATTTGATAGTATTTTCTTTTTTAACTTGATTTTGACCCTGGGGTTGAATTTGTGATTAGTTAGGTTTTATTACTGGTGTTGCATAGGTTACTGGAGTTTCCGGAGCTACCTTTGGTTTTAGTGTAGGTGTTGGTATTTCAGGAGAAACAGGTAATGGTTCATTAGAAGTTGAAGGGATTTTTGCAGGTGGAAGTAGTGGTGTTTGAGCAGTTTGTATTATACTTGGTATTTGAGATAGTGTTTCTGTTGTGCTAACAGATGGTTGTTGAGCCACTGTTGGTAAAGTGTATGTTGTTACAACTTGAGGTTGTAATGTAGCACTAGGAATTACAGTTTGTGTTGGTTGGATAGCTTGTTGTTTTACTTTTCCAATGCTTATTACTTGTGTGGGCAATGGCTTTGTTGTAAAGGAAGTTCCAGTTGATAATTTCTCAGCTTCTCGCTTTTTTTTCTTTAAAACTAGAAATAATACAGAAAGAATTATGATTATAATAATAATTATCAGTAAAATCAGCATTAAATTACTTAAATTTGCTCCTTTATCCTGCGGGCCGCCATCTTGATCTCCACCATCGCCATTTATTTCCTTAATTTCTAAGGTTATGATATGATTGGATTTTACTTTCTCATCGCTGTTTATCGATATGGCTATAACGGTGATCTCATATTTTCCTGGCTGGGCATCTTCTGGCACATTGATCATTAAGGTTCGAATACCAAAATTTCCTTTGCTAAGTAGTAAATATGAATAATCATTAAGTTGGATATATTGGGAGATATTGCTTTCTTGGATCTTTACATTGATCGTATCATCGTTTGTTCCAAGATTTGTGATCGTTAGAGATACATTTGTTCTCTCGCCTTGATACAATGAGATGATCTCCGGACCCATAATGGTGATCCGATAAATCTTTTCAATTGGTAATTCAACTTTGAACCATAAAATATCACTTTTAAATGAATTTTCCAAATTTTTATCTTTATATGATATTATTCGCCAATAATATGTCTCTCCATCTTTCAAATCATCTATTCTATAACTAGCATTAATTACCTCAGATCGTAACATATCCGGTGGATTTTTAACGTCGAAGAAAATGTCGAATGTAACATTTTTTATGTTTGGATCGATCAGTTCCCAAGTTAGATTTACTGTTGTAGTGTTTATTGTGATACCATTAAGGGGAGAAATAATAGTAATTTCAGGTGTAATTGGCGGTGTCCATGTATTTACGTTTATAGCGAGAGGTGGTGATTCTACAATATCATTGCCAGCGATATCGGTTGCGCGCCATTTTAACATATTATTCGTACCGTTTGGCACAGTTATATTCATCTGGACATCGATCTTTACACTATCATTCAATCCCTCAACCTTTTTCCAAAAATTCCAATTTTTACCGTTATCTTCTGAAATTGAATATTCTATAATCGATGCATTGACACCGGAAGTTTTGTCAGAGATCGTGATCCCCACTTCAACTATTTCAGATAAGGAAATATCATTACTCATTGGCCATGCATTAGAGAATTCTACGCCTTCAGTATCTACCAATATTCTGTAAGGTTTGCTTTCAGTTGGTCCATTGCCCACAGAATCCGCTGCTTTCCACTTGACAAGATTGTTTATTCCTTCATCCAACGCTATTACATCCTGGACTATAATACTAGTTTCTGATTTTAAGCCAGTAATTGCTTTCCAATAACCCCAGATAGTTCCATTTTTAATAGAAATTGATTGTTGGACTGTACTGTGATTTACTTGACCGCCACCAAGATCTGTAATATCCACACTCACTATTACCTTATTGTTAGTTTGCCAGGCAGTATTATTCGGTGAAGGATTTGAAAAAGTTACATTATTTCCATCCACCCTAATAGTGAAAATTTCATTAGTCGCATCGCATTTTAGTGGGACTCCCGAGATATTTATGGTATAATTGAAACCCGTAAGATATGTTGAGGTCGGTGCAAAGATTTCAATATTAAACATTTCACCTTCAGCTGTTGGAATCTGCCATGAATTTCCAATTTCGTCCCAGAGGGATATTTTACATATGCTAGTTGGTGGAAAAACATCAGTAGTATTTTCATAAACCATTGTTAAACCATTCCAATTTAACAGCTGCTCACCTCTGATCAAGTCATTATCATTTATAATATGTTTATTTTCATCGGTAACTTTTAAAGTGCCATTAAAAACCAAATCGTTTTCAACTCGATACATTTCTGTAATATTAAACCACGATGTTGGTAATGTCATACTGGATGTAAATGCCTGAACATTGTGGAATTTTTCATTAGGATAGGACCAATTAAAAATTACATTAAAATATATTGACCAGATATTAAGTAAATTATCGACTTTACTGGATGGATCGATTAAAATATAATTATTAGGGTCTCCTAATTTAGTAAATTGCCCGGAAGATCGATTCCAGCAGAGTTGAATATTGGTTCCAAGAGGATCTAATGTTAAATAAACATCCTTTAGATCGGTTTTTGAAACCGAATCGATAACATTAACTTTGAAAGTATATGGGCATAGTTGGGAATGTGTGATATTAATTGGTGTTTCATTGCGAAGTAATAAAACCGAAGGAATAGAAATAAATGGTTCAAATGAAAATTTGGTTACAAAGGCATCTACCAAACCATTGTATGTTCTATTGATTACTCCCGGTGTATTTGGAAAATCTGATGATTCAGTGTACCCCGTTACATAAACATTACCATTTGGGTCTGATGTAATGCTTTTACAATAATCATCATCATCCCCACCTAAATATGAAGAATATATTAGATTCGCCCCATCACCAGAGAGCTTACTGATAAAACCATCTCTCGAACTTTGTCTTGAACTCTGATATGCATCCGGAGTAACAGGAAAATTCGATGATCTTGTATCGCCAGTTATATAGACGTTTCCGATCGAATCGAGAGCAAGATCATAAATATTATCATCACTGGAGTTACCAATATAAGTGGAAAATATAAGCTTTGAACCTGTTTCATTTAATTTAAATACAATACAATCTCCCATTGTACCTCCACCATATGAATCATCATAAACTCCATCGGTAATAGGGAAATTTGAAGATCTAGTCCATCCTGCTACATATGCGTTGTCTTCAGAATCTACTTTAATGCTATATGCTATATCAGTTCCGGTTCCTCCTACGAATGTGGAATATATAATGTCTGAACCAAGATTATTTAGTTTTGATACAAAAATTTCAAATTGATTACCTTGAATTGTTCTACTGAAAGCATTAATTGAGGTTGGGAAATCATCTGAGGATGTATATCCTGTTACATATGCGTTACCACTTGGATCTATATCTATACCATAACCGTAATCAGAACTATCTCCTCCTAAATAAGTGGAATAAATAAGTTTTTTACCTGTTTGATTAAGTTTTAGAACAAAACAATCCCTATTTCGATTGTATGAATCATCATATGCACCAATTGAAGTAGGAAAATCCGTTGAGCTTGCTTTTCCCACAACAAATGCATTTCCATTTATATCAATTGCAATATCATAGGCAATATCATCATTATTTCCTCCAACAAAAGTAGAGTATGAAAGTGCTGAGCCATCTGAAGAGAGCTTAAGTATAAAAACATCTGAATATGATGTCCCTATTACAGTATCATAAGCACCATTTGTTACAGGAAAATCCGAAGATTCGGTCTCACCTGTCGCAAATACATTTCCAGTAGAATCTACTTTAATAGAATATCCAATATCATCTTCATCTCCCCCAATAAATGTGGAATAACCAAGATCGGATGCGGATGGGTTTAGTTTAGTGACGAAAACATCATAGTCAGTATTATATGATTCATTATATGCTCCGGTTGAAGTTGGAAAATTCGATGATTTTGTTCGGCCAGTTACATAAGCATTTCCTAACGAGTCCGCTGCAATGCTATTACCGCTATCTACATCTGTCCCACCCAAATAAGTAGAATATTCCAATTCAACATCCGGATCAATCACAAGAATCTCGTGTTTATTGTAATTATCTAAAATCTCAAAACCATATTCCATTTCATTAATAATTTTAAATGTCCCAATCACTTGTTGAGTTGAGCCTGTAAAATCCTGAAAAATAAATGGCGCACCATCAATTAGGTTCCCGGATGGAGTTTTGATAATAATGTCACCACGATCATTCATTTCCAAACTATCAACACCATCCCATCTGATTCTGATCTGCCCGGGATCAGCCTTCGGGTGCACAATGAGATCATATTTTAATCCGTTTTGACTTAAATAATATCGCAGATCGATGCCGTCGTAGATATTTTCATAGTAAACTTCTTGATAATTTGGCACTTCAGTACACCATTTTGACGAATCGTTCCCGTAGAAAAAATTGCTGTAATAGCTTAATTGCTCTTTTCCCCTTGGTCTTAGCCGGTTTGCCCCCGTGAACTCCTGCTTGAGGATGAGTCGTTTGTAGTCATAAGTCGTCAGTCCATAGTCGTCAGTCGCTAGTCTAGACTCATGACTCTCGACTCCCGACTCTCGACTCGTAACCTTTATCTCTTCTCTGAGTTCAAACCATACACCGTCATCAGTGAACCAAACAGAACCATCTTGATCATAAAACCGTACCTCATCATTTTTGAGCTGACCACGATTCTCGATAAATGGTGGTGGAGCATTTACGATCAATTGTTCTGCATTTTTAATTATTTCATTTTCATTATTGGATTCAAATTTAGAGACATGTTCAAATTCTGGATTTTTAATACTACTTCCAGTAATTATCAATGGCGAAAAAAGTGTAAGAATTACTAACAATGCAATAATTTTTCCCTGGATACTAACACCCCTATGAATTCTTTTTGCTATAATCAATTTACATATATTTCTATTTTTCCGACAATTCTCCCCTTTTTATATTATTTTATATCCACTTAGTGGACTATCTTCTAACCTTTTCTATACTTATTAACTCAGAAATATAAATCCACATTGAGAGTATGTACTCGTCAATTACCTTTATATTTCTTTCGAATATTTTGACAATTCTCCCCAATACTTTGCTTTAAATCGACCACCGTCCTAAAAAATGGTACTTATTTATTAATTATTTGCCATTTTTAGTCCGGCCCTACAAAGTTTATTGTTCAACTGGAACATAAACTTTGCGCCACCCCATTCATCGCTTTGTTTTCTTGATGAAACAAACCGCTACGAATTGCTCCCTACGGTCGCAACCACTTTTAAACAGCGTTGCCATTTATCGTGGTGGGGCATCCACGGGCGATGCTTGCGTTAATTTTAGATTGTCCTCGCATCGGTCGACGACCTATACTGTAAATCGACTTATGCATTTATATTTAAAACCAGCGATGTGGAATAGATGCATCTCTGTCCTCAGCAGTTTCATCGATTTCGCCTCCATTACTTGCAGGAGAACATGTTACTGCTTCAAGTCCTATCATATATGAATCTTGTTGAAAAGCACTTTTAGGAAAGATTATTTTTAAGGTGTTACCACTTACCTCAGCTTCAAAATTATACTGACGAACTGTGCCATTGACATAGGAACAATGATATATGTGTGCTTCTGAATCATCTATTCTTTTTGCTACTACTATTATCCCATATGTATATGCCTCAATGTCTCCAAATTCGGTTGTTCCTTTATTCTGGATCGTTCCAGCAACAGTCAGTTCTAATATGATATCATTGCCTTTCTCATAAGATCTATATCTAATAATATCAATATTTGGATCTGATATATCATTTTCTTGGTCTCCATGAGAGATGTTAGTTCGATGTACAGATTGATGTCCGATATAATATACTAAAATACTGAAGCAGATTAAAATTACTATTATTATGATTATATATATTGAAGTTTTTTTTATGTTTACATCTCCTTTTAGTTTGTCGGTTCTTGTATTTTTATGCATAAGTCTCTTCTTATACCCGGTCGTCTCCAAGCCCCGACCCTACAAACCTTTAATGTGTTTCTACACTTAAACGGTTTGCGCCACCCTGTCAGTAAACCGATTGCCCCTTCCGCTATTAATACCGTTGAGAATATTAACGTCCACAAGTGGGGCAACTTTTCACGCCCACAATGCAATTGTTAAGGTCATGAAAAGCAGGACTTCCACGAGGCCAAAGGCCTACGCTCTTTCCTTCACCCTCCGCCACACCGTTGGTCGGGTGCGCTGAAGCCATCCCCCTTCTTGTCGGCACGCTTAAAGATTAATCTATTCTATATCCTTCTATCCTAGATATGTTATACAAATTCCATCCTTGATAAATCTCCAATGAATACTCATCTGGTAAGTGGGATTTCCAGTTATTTTTTCTTGAAAGTTCTTTATTTAAACTGTCATTATAAATAGAATAAGAATAATAAAGATAGTGTGGATCAGTACCTTCATAGACGTAAATTTTAATGGATTCGATAATTATTGAAATATTACCAGAAATGTTACAAAGAATTTCATTTGATGATAGTTGAGGATTTTTACAATATTCAAACTCTTTGAATGATGATGAAATTATAATTAATGATGATGTTGATTCAATTTGTAAAAATTCTGTGTTATTAATTAATGCAACTTCAATCATTGCGCTCCCACTTTTTACCGAAATATCTTTAGTTATCTTATTTGATTCTGGAACAGGTACTGACAATTTATAAGGCATGCCATCTTTATTTAAAACTTTAATATAATAATAAAATTCTACATCTGGATCGGTGTCTTCTTCTTCTGATAAAAAACAACCAGAAAAAGAGATTGTAAATAATACCATTATTGAAATGATAATTAATAATTCCTTTTTCATAATCCTTCACCATTTTAATGATAATATTTATTTCAATATACTTTAATTTTTGGTTATAAATCCCCCACGAAATCCTCACAAATAATAATCAATGTCAGATGCCCCTCAGCTTTTAATCGCCTTCGCAAGCCCCGACCCTAAAAGCATTATTGTCTTAGAGCATAAAGCTTTTGCCACCCCATTCTCAGGCGAATTGTGACATGTTCACGATTATATTCCTCACCATTGTATATTGTTGAGAATATTAATATTCAACAAAGTCACAACTTTTGTCGTCACTATTAAGCTAGGCTAGACACCAAAAGTGGGGCATCCACGGAGGATTATGGCCTCCGATTATTTTTCTTACTTCACCCACCCATACACCGTTACGTGGCTGCGCTGAAGCCATCCCCCTTCTACTCGCCACGTACGGGAGGAAATTGCCTATCAATATAGGTCTTATAGTTAGGTTGATCAAAATTTAGTAGTTGTGGAAAATTATCCAAAAGAGCATGAAGGTTATAATTTCAATGATGATTGATTTCAAGATTTATTGTCATCTTTTTTTTCTTTTATTAAGAATTTCAATTTCTTTTTCTTTATTAAGATAAATACAATAATAGCGATGATTATTAGAATTATTATCAAGTTAATACTAATTATAATATTATTAAGATTATCCCCTGGTTTTTGTTCATCTTTAATTTTTACTATGGTGACTTTAATTGTAGTGTTTATTCGTTCACCAAAATTGTCTGAAACCTCGAGCTTGATTATGTGCTCTCCTTTTGACAAAGTTATATTCTTCATAATTTCCCCATCACCAAGAATACCATCGAGATTTGATGACCAGGAAAACTTTAATTTATCCCCATATAGTAGGTCGGGGTCATCACAAAAACCAATAAAATCTATTAGTTCATTTTCCTTAAATTCTGCACCATTTGAAGGTTGAATAATGGTTATATCTATGGGTGGATCATTGGCTTCAGTTACTATTATTGAAATATTAATAAATGTTTCAAATCTACTATCGTTCGCATAAAAAGTTAAATTTTCTTCTCCATTCCAATTAAGTTTGGGTTGAATAATCACTTTGCCTGAATTTTCCTCAATTGTAATATTAAGATTGTTTTGCCCTGTACAATAGAAAGTTAGGATATCGTTGTTTGGGTCAATGAACCATTCCTTTAAATTTATTGTATAATTGTCGATAGTATCTTCTATTATTTCGATAATGGTAATCGATTTATTTACTATTGGTGCTCTTGGTCCAATCAATGTTTTACCGATTGCAGGGTCTGAAAGTAAAGATGATAGATTTGCATCATCTACAGCTGTTATTTTATAATAATAATAAGTATCCTCTTCTAAACTAAAATCAATAAATCTTGTCTCTTTGATAATATCGGTTATATTCAAATACCCAGTTGAAAAAGATCTACTTCTATAGATATAATAACCAATTACATCAGGGTCTGTATTTGATACCCAACTTAAGGTCAAACTATTACTAGTTGCATTAAAAACCTCCAGCCCTGTGGGTATTTGTGGATGTGTAAGATCAAGTGTGGTTGCCTGTGCAGATTCAGAAAATGTTGAATTATTGGGGACCTCATCAAATGCTTTAATTTTGAAAAAATAAGTAATCTGTTCATCCAATCCAGTAATGATACAAGATGTCTCCTTGCCATGTATCGTTTTATTTAATCTGAAGGTTTCAGGTAGATTATTTCCTGATTCATTTATATAAATTAAATAACCAGAAAGATCCAATTCTGTGTTAGCATACCAAACGAACTCAATTTTACTATCGGAAATTGGCACAGCTTTTAAACCTCCTGGTGCAGTCGGTGGTATGATATCCCTGGGGATGCCAGATACATTTTCGGTAAAACCAGAACTTTGACCATTTGAATCAACTGCACATATTTTATAGGAATAAATAGTGCCATCCTTTAATTCTGTATGAATATAACTGGTGGTGGGGTGGGTTACATTTTTTAAAAATTCCCAAGTTGATTCAATTAAATAATATATTCTGTATTGTAAAGTGTCTTTTAAGTTAGGATTCCAGGTAATATACAGAGCATTTCCATCTGGAACTGGAGATATCTGAAGATTTTCAGGGATTGTTGGTAGATGATCAACAGTAACATTAACAATTTCTGACCAGTCTGTAATTTGAAAATTATTATTAGCTTGAATTCTATAATAATATGTATCTTCAACTTTGTTGCTGAGATAAAAGACATTAAGCTTATTTTCTAAAACCCAACCATCAGTATAAACAACTGGTGAGCTGAAGTAAATATCCGTGTCCTCTTCAAAAATAAACCCATTTGCCCTTGATCTATTACTCCAAGATATCGTATAGTTCCCATCTGGATCAATATCACTTTCAATAAATAGAACAGGAATGGCTGGAAACCGCCATCCGTAAGGTTTTATGAACGGGTAGTTGTCATATTTTGATCCTGGGTGTGGTATCTTTGTATCACCAATACCATCACCCTTCCATCGTTCATTAAAACCGTTATCTAAGCCGGTGTAGTCAGACCAATAATTTCCTTCACCCTGATATGACCAATTATTATTACTATTATCTTGAGCTTGTTTTGTATTAGAAATAATTTGGTTATGGTAAAATAGATTACTATTGCAATCTGATAAAATAAATATCCCCGTAATCCTATTATTTGAAATAATATTCTCATTAAATTTATTTGAATTAGAATTTGATTTTAAATAAAATCCATATTCATTATCTGTAAAATTATTATTATAGACATTAGTATTATCCGATTTAAATAAATAAATACCTTTTTTGTTTAAAGTAATGTTATTATAACCAATAGATATTTTATACGTATTATATAATTCCAAACCGGCATCTAAATTTGAATTAAATGTGTTATTTCTGATATCAATTAAATGAGATTCTCTTATCTCAATTCCGTTATCCCAGTTGAAATTACAGGTATTATTAGTAATTGTATTGGGGTTAAGAGATTTAGGGATAAATATTCCATCATTATTATTTGAATTACATGTATTATTTGAAATTAAACTATTTGCTGAATCCAACAATATAATACCGTTCCTTTTGTTAAAATTGCAGGTATTGTTTAAGATTTTATCATTCCACCCAAGTATATTAATTCCATCCCAATTATTAAAATTGCAGGTATTATTTAAAATAGAATTGAAATATGAAACATATGTACTAATCCCAGCATAATTATAACTATTATTATTATTAATTATCACATTAGAATCTGATCCCGTTAAATCTATTCCAATACCTCTGTTATATGAAATATTATTATTTTTAATAATATTAAAATCAGAATTAAAGAGACAAATTCCATGGGTATTATTTGTTAGATTATTATTAATTATACTAACAAAATCATATTCAATAACTTTAATTCCTGCATCTTTGGTAATATCATCACCACTATTTTGTATTGTAAATCCAGTTATATTTACCCAATTGGCAGTAATATAGACAACATCCCCTATTCCGGTGCCATTGATTGTTGTATTTTGTGTACCATTTCCAATTAGAGTTACTGTTTTATCAATGACTAAAGTCTCATTGTAAATCCCATCCCACACACGGATGATCTGCCCAGGATTCGCGTTGGTAATCGCTTCTTGAATCGTCGTATAATTACCGTTGCCATTGCAATCGACAATAATATTTTGTGCTTCCACACCACATTCCTTAATTATTCCATTAAATGTAAATGTTCCAATAAAACCCCCAGTAACTATTATGAATATAATATATGCATTAATTATTGCATTTTTTATTTTCGTTCCACACATAATATCGCTATATGATAGATTTATATTTGAATATTTAAACTCTTTTGAGCACATTTCTAATTGATTTAAAAATGTTTTGGAGATTTTTCAATTCTTTACGGCAATTTCCTCCCTTTTTTAAGAGATAATCGGCTACAATCCTA
Source organism: Thermoplasmata archaeon (assembly GCA_020696345.1). Lineage (GTDB taxonomy): Archaea > Thermoplasmatota > Penumbrarchaeia > JAEHCK01 > JAEHCK01 > JAEHCK01. The sequence goes on from JAEHCK010000025.1 coordinate 41,349, forward strand.
AAAAATGGTAATGGACTATCATTGACATACCATTTTTAGTCCGGCCCTACAAAGTTTATTGTTCAACTGGAACATAAACTTTGCGCCACCCCATCCTCAAGCGGATTACAGCATGTTTTCGATTATATTTCTTCCCTTTGGGTATTTCCAATAATATTAATGTTTAACAAAGCTGTAACTTTTGTCGTCACTATCCAACTAGGCTGGCCGCCAAAAGTGGGGCATCCACGGCTCCTGGCTGATCTATCGATTATTTCAGGAGATGGCGACTCGCTATTGATAATAAACGGTAGTGTGCCCTTAACTATTGTTTTTATTTCTTACCTTCATCCTCCCCTTTACCATTCCGCCGTTGCGCTGGCCCATCCCCGCCAGCTCATGACGGTGTCATTAAGGGATAATTATCCTGTATATCTGGTGCAATTAAATAAGGTGTATCGCCAATTCCATCATTATCATTATCGATCCCTTGATAATCATTCCAATAATTACCAATATGGCCATTATCAAAATTTGGGAAATCTTCGATGGATTTGTCATCGAGAAATACGTTCTTGATACATTTGAAAACATTTTCAATAAACAATACATCATAATGACCATGAGTAATATTGATGCCAACATTGCCATTAAATTCATTATGATGAAAAATTATGTTATCATTTTCACTATAAAGTCTTATACATTGTCTAATAGAGAAAATTTTATTAAATTTAATAGTCGCATTATGACAGCCATCAATTGTTATTCCTTTTTGAAGTATATCATTACGATTCATTTCTATATTATTATTGTGAACAATTGCATTGTCCAAATCTAATGCTAAATGGCCAAATTCGTAAAAATTATTATAACAAATAATAACCTCATTTCCACTAATTTTACATGAGGATACATTATTGAAGGAATTATTTTTAATTTGTAGGTTAAAAGGTGATCTCCATTCTGGAGATTCAGAGATTTCTATTCCATTTTTACAATTTGAGAAATTATTCCTAATAATAGAATTAAACATAATAAATTGATCAGTTGAAACTATTTTAGCAGAGATACCAGTATTACAATTTATGAAAGAGTTATCAACGACACTAAGATTATATATTTGGGAAAAGGAAACCGCTTCTGAACTATCCTTAAATGTATTATTATGAATAAGAATATTGTTTGAAGAGTGTCCATATCCATCAGAAATCCCATAATACCCATTATTAAAAATATTATGACGGATAACAACATTTGATGAATGCTCAATAATTATGTAATCTTCATTGTCACCAGTAAATTTACAATCTTTAATTATAAAATGTGATTGGGTATTTTTAATTTCGATTTTACTCAAATGAGTTTCAAATTTTATTCCTTCTAATATATATGGATCATTGACAGTTCCTGAACCTTTGATAGAAGAATATTTCTTAAAATCATCATCTGAATTAATTTCATAAATCTTATGTTCAACTTCTTCTTCTTTTTCAAATAATTTCAAAATTGCAGGGTACCATGTATAAATTAAGATTGATAAAAAAATCAGAAGTAAAATTAAAAGGTTCATCTCCCAATTTAGGAAGAGAGAAATACCGTTTTGATATTCATTGGATTGGAGATCAAAATGAAAACAAAACGGTATCAATACAGTAAGATTTTCAAGGATATTTATAATTTCCCTGG